>NZ_JBAQPS010000073.1:0-4610 GCF_049305995.1 Sulfuricurvum sp. | reverse complement strand
CTTCAACCACGCTACGCAACTCTTAGCTCTTTACATCATAACGACGGTACTTTGATCGACGAAGCGATTGTTATCTATTTCCAAGCGCCGCGCAGTTTTACGGGGGAAGAGGTTGTTGAGTTTCAGTGTCACGGCGGTTATGTCGTTGCCGAATCACTACTTCGTGCTGTTCTTTCTCATGGAGCACGTTTAGCCCAGCCGGGGGAGTTTAGTAAACGGGCATTTTTAAACGGCAGGCTCGATCTCACCCAAGCCGAAGCGACTGCCGCACTCATCGAAGCCAAAAGCGACGATGCCGCCCGTATCCTTGCTCGACAAATGAAAGGTGAGTTACGCGGATACATCGAGGGGATACGTGATTCGCTACTCGAAATCTTGGCATACTCCGAAGTGGTGATCGACTATGCCGAAGAGGATCTCCCTCAAGACGTCGTAGATCAGATCGAAGTAAAACTCGTAAATATCAAACACACACTCTCTCGCACCCTCGAATCAAGCCGTCGCCGCTCAGGACTGATGCAGGGATTTCGGGTTGCGATCATCGGTAAACCCAATGTCGGGAAAAGTTCACTTCTAAACGCACTCCTCGATTATGAACGTGCCATCGTCAGCGACATTGCAGGGACGACTCGTGACACGATCGAGGAGCAGGTGCGTATCGGTACTCATCTAATCCGTCTGGTTGATACGGCAGGGATACGGAACGCTCACGATGAGATTGAGCGGATCGGGATCGAGCGCTCCATTGCGGCGATTGAAAATGCCGATGTTGTAATCGCATTGTTTGACTCTTCTCGTGCAATTGATGAGGAAGATCGTGCTATTATCGAGTTGATTGAGCGGTATCGTGACGAAAAACCGTTTATCGCTCTCCTGAACAAATCGGATTTGCCTCAATCGTTTGATACAACGATGATAGAACACTACGCACCGATCCCTTTGAGTTGTAAGCAAGAGATGAATACGCTCATTGATACTTTGAGTAACTTGATGGATTATGAAAATGACGGCGAGGAGATGATGTTGATTTCTCAACGTCAAATCAGTGCAACCGAAAATGCTGTCCGTTCCATTGATGAGGCGTATGAGCCGTTACATGATGGCGAATTAGAGTTTTTCTCCTTTCACATCAATGCCGCCATTCGCTCCATCTCCTCGATCAGCCGACCGTACGAACTCGATGAGATGTTCGACAAGATGTTTGGTCAGTTTTGTCTGGGGAAATGATGGGAACTATTATCGCAATCGACTTAGGATTAAAACGGATCGGATTGGCACTAAGTGCGGGTGCCGGAATCGTGACACCGCTGAGCGCAGTAGAGCGCAAAAACCGTAACCAAGCCGCCAATGATGTTAAAAAAGTATTAAACGAATTTGAAGCAACCACGGTTGTGGTCGGTATCCCGATGGGAAGCACGACAGAGGATGAGATGCGCCGCCGAGTAGCCCACTTTATGAACCTCGTTGAATTCAGTGGAGAGATCGCCTACCAAGACGAATCCCACAGCTCTCAGGAAGCCGAAGCACTGATGAAGGGTGAAATCCGCTACAAACGTGACGGTCGGATCGACTCCCTCTCGGCGAAGATTATTTTAGAGCGGTATCTTTCTAGTCTTCGAATTAGTACTTAAAAATAGATACTTTTGGTCTTGACTATTTAAAATGTAATAAGTATACTAATGGTATCTATTTTCTAATACTAAAGGAATACTATGTTCTCCCCATTTCCCTACGATAAAATCTCATCGGGTAAATCGTTTTTTGGTCGTGAAGAGGAAATGGCAGTACTCTCCAAGAGTGTCCAATATTCTAACAATCTCCTTATCTATTCAAAACGGCGGATGGGGAAAAGTTCACTAATCCACCATTTTTTCGAAAATCAGAAAAACTCTTCTCTTTGTATTTATGTTGATCTTTTCGACATTACTTCTAAAGAAGATTTTGCCAAATCTTTGTTGCGGGGAGTGACCGAAGCGACCAAAGGGGATCTCAAATCGGCAATCAAAAAGCTCACTTCGTTGTTTAAGAGGGTGAGGGTAGAGCCGACTATTGATCCCAATACTCTGGAATATTCGATCAAACCGATCATTGCGACGTTGAGTTTTGAAGAGATGATGGAGGATTTTTTTCACACGATCCGAGAACTCTCACGTGAGAGTCAGGTCATTATCGCACTCGATGAGTTTCAGCAGATTGCCACGATCACCGATGTCAAACTCGATGCCCTGCTACGTAAAGAGATACAAATCAGAGAGAAGGTATCGTACCTCTTTTTAGGTTCCAAACGCCACCTCCTCACATCACTTTTCGAGTATCAAGCACCACTGTACGAGATGGCGACCCATTTTGAACTGCTACCGCTAAAATTTGACGCTATTTTCGATTATGTGACACAACATCTAAAAATAGATGAGGTAGCTCTTCGAACTATCTGCGAGATTACCCGATATGAAACCAAGATGATGCAAAATGTTTTTCATCTCCTTTATCTTCAAAAAGAGGAAAATGTAACCAAAGAGCGGATCGATACAGTAGTGAATGAGATTATTAACTCTAAAGATTCGAGCTACAAAATCATCTTCGATACTCTGAATAACAATCAAAAAATCGCCCTTAAAGTGTTCGCTAAATACAAAAGCGGCTTTTTCGCCCAAAGTGTATTGAATGAGTTCAATATCAAAAAACAAACCCTACAGTCTGCGTTCGATGCTCTGTTCAAACGTGAACTGATTGACAAGGACGGAGAAACCTATTTCATCCCCGACCGCACGTTAGAGTTATGGGTAGAGCGTTTGTAACAATAAATTTTTTAGTGTGAATACAGCTTTTTAATATGTGGCTTTTCTCCGTTCGTGGTGAGCATGTCGAACCATGAACTTCTCACCCTTGGACATCTACTATGGAGGATGTGAGGGCGATATTGAATTCAATTTAAAAAGCGGTTCATGTCAAATTTCTTGGGATGAGTTTAAACAGAATATTCAAGGAAATAGAATTGCAATCACTGATGACCAAGGGTACGGTCCTATGAAATATGTAACTATAAAGTTTACTAAAAATGGTAACAGATTATCAGTGTTATAGTGGTACGGAAAAAATATTGAGCGGTGTTTACAAAAAGAAGTAAATGCACATTTCATCTATATGAGTAAAGGGGGCCAAGGGGTACAACCCCTTGGCTATGCTCAATGAAGCATAGGTGCAAAGATGCACATAAGAATAAACGCGAGTATAATCTTATCCATAAAGACCCCCTTCTGAGAATTCTTTGGAGGGCAAAAAAAAAGGCCGAGGGTTAATTACTCCCTCAGCCTCAGCGTTGCCGCTCCATCGAATTCACAGAAAAGTTTATACTCGCACTAAAATTATATCCAAACAAACGGTATTGTCAAGGGTTTATAAAGCTTTAAAAAACTCCGCTGCTTCTGCTTCATCATCGGTGAGGGTCGCAAAATCCTCATCCTTTTCCAGTTTCTCTTTTATGGTTCGTACACAATACTCAAATCCGATACGGCGTGCATGATCGATATCGAATACAAATCCCAATCCGCTGAACTGATAGGGCTCTTCTTGCTCGATACAGAGCAAAATTCCCTCACATTGTGCTTCAAACTGTTCGACAATATCGCGATATCCGATGTTAAACTCGGTTGCGTGCCACCCTGTATCTTCTAACACCTTATCGGAAAATTCGGCGATGCCGTCACCGCTCGTGTCATCGTACAAAGCGCGTTTTTGGTTATATCCGATGATACTCTGCCATGCACCGGAAGCTTTGATCAGGAGCCGATCATCATCCTCTACGATTCGGTAGTTGTTACCGAGCATGGAACTAATCGGTCGGGAGAGATCGGTGGAGAGAGGCGAGAGGGGAGGGATCGATCCTTCAAAAATGCTAATCAAAGTATCTTCAAACGGCTCATATACAATCTCCCCTTTATAACTGATGGCAAAGTGTTTCGCGGAATTCACAGCACGTAAAAAGTCATTTTTGTTGACAACGATAATCTCTTTAAAAAGGTTAAATTTTTTCATAAAAATCTCCATTATTTTTGGGTGAATTGTAGCATGGGATCGTTTAGAGACCCTTAGCGGATGAGTTAGCACAACGCTCTAAGGGTACGCTAAACTATTTTTATGCAAAAGTGGGGTATAATTCGCCAAATTTTAAGCCTATGAGCTTACTCTAAGGATACCTGTATGGCATTGAACGTCTACTACGATAAAGATTGTAATATCGAATTAATCAAAAGCAAAAAAGTGGCAATGATCGGTTTTGGATCACAAGGTCACGCACACGCGGAAAACCTTCGCGATAGTGGTGTTGAAGTTGTTATCGGTCTCCGTAAAGAGGGTAGCTCATGGGGCAAAGCAGAAGCTAAAGGGTTCAAAGTTATGACCGTTGCAGAAGCATCTGCATACGCTGATATGGTTATGATCCTTCTTCCTGATGAAAACCAAGCAGAAATCTACAAAAACGAAATCGCTCCGAACCTAAAATCAGGTGCTACTATCGCATTCGGTCACGGTTTCAGCATCCATTACGGACGTATTAAACCGGCAAGCGATATCAACGTAACCATGATCGCTCCTAAAGCACCGGGTCATAC
>NZ_JBAQPS010000072.1:0-11496 GCF_049305995.1 Sulfuricurvum sp. | reverse complement strand
GTTTACTCCGTCTCAAAAAAACTCGCTACCATGCTCAGCGGCGGTGAAGACGGGACGAAAAAAGAGGTGGTATTGGTCGAGTATCCCAAAGAGGGATTATGGGTTCCCGCTTATTTGCTCAACCGTCATGAAAATATCTGTGTTGTCTTTATCCCGACTTCTCCGAATCCGACGAGCGGATATACGGTGCTAGTAGATGAAGCATTGATTAAAAAAACGACGCTTACCCTTCAGGAAGCTTCCTCTTTTATCATCAGTATGGGTGCTGATTTTTCTAAAAAAGAGGAAGTGTCGGCACTTATCCAAGAGTAAGAAATTGCTAAATGCACCATTTGGTGAGAAGGCAGTAGCTGATAAAAAAATACCCATTTTTCAGGTTAGCTAAGATATAATACAGAAATAAAACAAAAAAAAACGAGATTTATATGATTCGTAAATGCCTCTTCCCCGCTGCCGGATACGGTACCCGATTCCTCTTGATGACCAAAGCGATCCCAAAAGAGATGCTTCCTACTCTTCACCAAGCCTTTGATTCAGTACGGTGTCGAAGAGGCGATGGGTGACGGATATGTGCAAGCAACGGTAGAACTCTATAATAAGCAAAAAGGAATTTGACATGAAAGTATTATTACTAGCCGGCGGATTTGGAACAAGACTTAGTGAGGAAACAGATGTTCGCCCAAAACCAATGGTCGATATAGGGGGGAAACCGATTCTTTGGCATATTATGAAGATTTATTCACACTATGGGTTTAATGAGTTTGTTGTTTTGCTCGGATACAAAGGGTATTACATCAAAGAGTATTTTGCAAACTATTTTCTCCACCAGAGTGACGTAACAATCGATATGCAAACCGGAAAAATGGAAGTACTGAATAATTCCAGTGAACCGTGGAAAATCACCCTTCTCGATACTGGACTAAATAGCATGACCGGTGGGCGGATAAAAAGAGCACAACGAATAATCGGAAACGAGCCCTTTATGTTAACCTATGGTGATGGTGTCAGTGATATTAATATTGCTGATTTGGTAGCATTTCATAAATCACATGGAAAAGCGATGACTTTGACATCTCATTTACCAGATGGAAGATTCGGTGCATTGAATATTGATGAAGATAATAGAGTTCATGAATTCAAAGAAAAACCAAAAGGTGATGGTCATTGGATCAATGCAGGCTATTGTGTATGTGAGGCAAAAGTTTTCGACTATATTACCGAAGGTGACGAAACGATTTTCGAGCAGGCGCCACTTAAAAATCTTGCACTTGATGGAGAACTATACACCTACAAGCATGAAGGTTTTTGGTCGCCTATGGATAGCTTAAAAGATAAAAATGATCTTAATAAACTTTGGGAAAATGGAAACGCTCCATGGAAAGTATGGTAATGGATAATCTTTTTGGCGGTATTTACAAAGATAAAACAGTCCTAGTCACAGGTCATACAGGGTTCAAGGGATCATGGTTGGTATACTGGCTCAATCAAATGGGTGCAAATGTCATCGGCTATTCCCTAGAGGCTCCAAGCGAACCCAATCATATTGGACTTTTAAATCTTGATATTACCTCTATCATCGGAGATATTCGAGATTTAGAACTGTTGAATCAAACGTTTGCCATCCATAAACCGGATATCGTCTTTCATCTAGCTGCACAACCTCTCGTACGCCTATCCTACGAAAATCCTATCGAAACCTATGAGACAAATGTAATGGGAACATTAAAAGTGTTTGAAGCGTGTCGAGCACATAATGTCAAAGCGATTGTGAACATCACCAGCGATAAAGCGTATGAAAATCGTGAATGGGTATGGGGCTACCGTGAAAACGATCCTATGGGGGGATATGATCCCTACAGCTCTTCCAAGGGATGTGCTGATATTCTCGCCAACTCGTACCGAAGTTCTTATTTTAATCCCGCCGAATACCAAAAATCCCATAATACCCTGTTGGCATCGTGCCGTGCAGGTAATGTGATCGGTGGAGGGGATTGGGCAAAAGACCGTCTAATGACTGATATCATGCTCTCGGTCTCGTCAGCTAAAAAAGTGAGTATCCGCAATCCGAATGCTACTCGCCCGTGGCAGCATGTCCTTGAACCTCTCAGTGGTTATCTCGCTATCGGACAAAAACTCCTTGAAGAAAAAGTAGAATTCGCAGAAGCATGGAATTTCGGTCCCAGCGATGAGGGAAGTATCACCGTTGAAGAGGTCGTGAACCATGTCAAAACACATTGGGACAAAATCGACTATGAGATCACCCGTGATCCCCTCCATCTCCATGAAGCCAATCTATTAAAACTCGATTGTTCCAAAGCCCATATCCGTTTAAAATGGAAAGATGTTTGGGATAGCGAAACAACTTTTGAAAAAACAGTGCTGTGGTATAAAAACTTTTATGAAAATAATAGTACTACTACAACGGATGATTTGAAGCACTATGTTATGGATGCAAAAAAGAAAGAGTTGGAGTGGAGTTTGTAGTGCCAAATAAGATGATAATTCAGGCTGATTTTACAGAAGTTGTAGAGTATATTCATCAAGCAAGACAAAAGGCATATACTCAAATCAATACAACTCTTATTGAATTGTACTGGAATATTGGTCGAATTATCAGTCAAAAAGTTAAAAGTTCAAATTGGGGAAAAGGTGTGGTGAGTGAATTAGCCAGTTTTATCACTCAAAATGACTCTACTGTAAAAGGATTTAGCGATAAAAACCTTTGGCGGATGAAGCAGTTTTATGAAATTTATCATGATGATGAAAAACTCTCACCATTGGTGAGAGAATTGCCATGGACACATAACACTATTATTTTTTCAAGATCTAAAACTACAGAAGAAAGAGAATTTTATCTTCGACTAACAATAAAAGAAAAATATACAAAAAGAGAACTGGAAAGACAAATCGACACATCACTCTATGAACGAACTATTCTTGGTAATCAAAAACTCTCAGCAGTTCTGAGAGAATTGCACCCTATGATTGATAACACTTTTAAAGATAGCTATGTACTAGAGTTTTTGGGTTTACCGACACAACACAATGAAAGCCATCTTCAAAAAGCACTTATAGCAAATATGAAACAGTTTATTTTGGAACTTGGAGGAGACTTTATTTTTATAGGTGAAGAGTATCGTTTACAGGTTGGAAATAGTGATTTTTTTATTGATTTGCTTTTTTTCCACCGTGGGTTATCTGCACTTGTAGCATTTGAACTCAAAAGTGAAAAATTTAAGCCAGAACATCTCGGACAAATCAATTTTTATCTTGAAGCTCTTGATAGGGATGTCAAAAAACAACATGAAAACCCAAGTATTGGGGTGCTATTGTGTAGAGATAAGGATGATGAGGTTGTTGAATATGCCATGAGCAGACATCTTTCACCTACACTTGTATCCCATTATACGACAATGCTACCTGATAAAAAGATACTTCAGATAAAGCTTCATGAAATAACTGAGATATTGGAATCACAAAATGAGCAAGAATTTAATAATTTTAGAATGGAACAAAACAATGTGTGAAAAGAGTGTGAAATGGTATAAGTCGTATTATGAAAATGATAAAATATTTTTAACACATGAAGATTTAGAAAGTTATGTGGCTGATGCAAAAACTAAAGATATTGAGTGGTGCAGATAATCATGAGACTCACTGACAATGAAAGAGAACTTATCAAAAAAGCTTTTTTAGAAAACTTTCAAGATGGTAAGATATATCTTTTTGGAAGTCGAGTTGATGATACTGCGCGGGGTGGCGATATAGATTTATATCTTTGCCCCACGCAAAAATATGAAAACGAACGAGAGCTTAAAAGAAAGTTTTTGATAAAATTAGATGAATATATCGGGGAACAAAAAATAGATGCTGTGATGGCAAAAGATGAAAATAGGCTGATAGAGCAAGTAGCTCTTAGGGATGGGGTAGAACTATGAATGAACTTGAAGACAAACTCATTATGGTACTGTATGAATGCAATCAACACAAAAAGATGATAAATAATGCATATAATCATTTGCAAAAAAATTTGCCACTTGATAAAGAGAGGTATATAAAATTTTCTCTTGAACAAGTAGGATTTATAGACCAATTTTTGTTTCGATTTTCAAAACTTCAAGATAGCATGGGCGAAAAACTTTTTGCTACTACGCTTTTTCTTTTGGGTGAAGATTTTACAAAAAAACCATTCATAGATATGCTCAATCGTCTTGAAAAGCTAGAATTATTAGGCAGACAAGAGTGGATGGATTTGCGAACTATTAGAAATAATGTGGCTCATGAGTATAGTTTTAATGTTGATGAACTGACAGATAGTTTAAATGATATTTTCAAGGTTAAAGACAAACTTATATCCATTTATGACACTTTTTATGAGTATTGTAAAAGTAAGTTTGAGTTTGTTCAAAATAGTGAGGTGCTTAAATGAATCTTGAGAAAATGGTAATGTGGTATAAAAACTTTTATGAAAATGAGAGTGTTGATACAACAGATGATTTGAATCAGTATGTGATGGATGCGAAAAAGAAAAAACTTACGTGGTCTTCATTATGAATAAAAAATTACGAGTAGGTATTATTGGAACAGGGAATATTGGAACAGATTTATTGATTAAAATTCAGCGATCACAATATCTTGAATGCAGTATTTTTACTGGACGAAATCTTGCATCACCTGGAATGCGAATAGCAGCTTCTATGGGTATCCGTTTAAGTGACGAAGGTATAGACACTATTGTGAATGAACCTAATTTATGTGATATTGTTTTTGATGCAACATCTGCTAAAAGTCACTTGAGCCATGCACCCATACTTGATAAGCTTGGAAAATTTGTTATTGACATGACACCAGCTAAAATTGGAACTTTATGTGTGCCTGCTGTTAATTTGGAAGAAGCAGTAAAATCAAAAAATGTGAATATGATAACATGTGGCGGGCAAGCATCAATTCCTATAGCCTATGCAATTAGTAAAGTGCATCCAGAAATTGAATATATTGAAAGCGTTTCAACCATTTCATCTAGAAGTGCTGGTCCGGCTACAAGAATAAATATTGATGAGTACATAGAAACTACTGAAAAAGGATTAAGAATCTTTAGTGGTGTTAAAGAAGCAAAAGCAATGCTTAATTTAAATCCGGCAAATCCGGCAATAGACATGCAAACAACAGTCATGGCTGAAATAGATAACCCTAATCTAAAGCAAATATCAATAGAAGTCGAAAAAATAGCCCAGCAAATCCAACGATATGTACCTGGTTATCATATAGTAGTTTTACCTACATATGATAACCATCGCCTATTGGTAACAGTAAGAGTGCAAGGTCTTGGAGATTATTTACCAAAATTTGCAGGAAATCTTGATATTATCAATTGTGCTGCTATTGAAGTAGCAGAGCATTTTGCTCAAAAAAATTTAATAGGAGACAAGTAATGAATTCACAGATACTTTTATATGATGTAACATTACGCGACGGTTCTCATGCAATACGTCATCAGTTGACAAAAGAGCATATTATAGCATATGCTAAGATGGCAGATGAAGCTGGTGTTTCTGTTGTAGAAGTAGGACATGGAATTGGACTAGGTGCGTCATCATTACAGATTGGGAAAAGTCTTTTAAGCGATGAAGCAATGCTTTCCGTTACACGTGAATACTTGAATAAATCTTTACTAGGCATTCATGTTGTACCAGGATATGCTACTGCTAAAGACATATTAAAAGCAATCAATTGTGGTGTAGATGTAATTCGTATTGCAGCACAATGTACTGAAGCAGATACAACTGAGCAACATATTTCTTATGTTAGAGAAAAAGGACGCCGTGTTTATGGTGGTTTAATGATGGCACATATGCTTTCTCCGGAAATGCTTGTTCAAGAAGCTTTGAAAATGGAATCATATGGTGCTGAAGGAATCACAATTTTAGATTCTGCCGGATCTTTTTTACCAGAAGATGTAACGGAACGAATAAAACTTTTGACTGCTTCATTAAAAATACCGGTAGGGTTTCATGCACACAATAATTTGGGCATGGCCATTGCAAACTCACTTGCTGCTGTTAAAGCGGGAGCGCATATTATCGATGGTTCTATTTGTGGATTTGGCGGAGGTGCTGGAAATGCTAGTATAGAGCTTTTAGCAGCAGTTTTTGCATTGCAAGGATTTGATACCGGCGTAGACTTATATAAATTGCTAGATGCAGCAGATGCGGCTGAGGAACTTTTTAAAGTATTGCCTAAAATTACAAGTTCAAGTATTGTTAGTGGAATGAGTGGTGTAGTATCTGTGTTTTCAAAACCTGTAGCCAGAGCTGCAGAAATATATAATGTTAATCCACGAGATATTTATTTTGAACTTGGAAAACGTGGTGCAATAGCGGGTCAAGAAGATTTAATCATTGAAGTTGCTCAGCAACTAGCTACTAGTAAAAAGTAAAAACATGGAAAATTTAATTTTAGAAAACTTGTCTAAATCATTTCAAAATATTGTTCCTAAATTAGAGCAACTTAAAGGGTCGACAATCCTTATTACTGGTGGAACAGGTTTTGTTGGGAGCTGGATAGCAAGAGCTCTTGTATGGCTAAATGATGATTTTGATTTTGGCTGTAAAATAATACTTTTATCACGTGATCCTGAAAATCTTGAGCGAAGTGATCCAAAGTTGTATCGTCGAAGTGATATTACATATCTACGTTCAGATATTAGAAGCGTGCATAATCTTCCAAGTAATATTAATTATATTATTCATGCAGCTGCTAATCCGGATAATAGAGTACATATGTCTGATCCAGTAAATACTATGGACGTAATTGCTCTTGGAACGAAGGCGATTATGGATGCAGCAACAAGGTTGCCTGACATCAGAAATATCGTTCATATAAGTTCAGGACAAGTTTATGGAAAAGCACCGGACAACGGGGAATCCTTACGAGAAACAATCTTATACAACTTTTCCAAAAATGATATTACATCAGTTTATCCTGAAGCGAAAAGATATGCAGAGACAATTTGTTTAGCCTATAGAAGTTTATTTAAACTGCCTGTTTGTATTGTGAGGCCTTTTTCATTTATAGGACCTTATCAAAAACTTAACAAACCGTGGGCAATCAATACATTTTTACAAGAAGCTTTAAATAATCAGCCAATGCGTATCGTTGGCAATGGAAAGCCTCAACGCAGCTATCTATATGCATCTGATATGGCTGCATGGTTATTGGTGGTTTTAGCAGAAGGAAAAAGTGGAGATATATATAATTTAGGTTCATCAGAAGGGATTTCATTAAAAGAAGTGACTGAAAAAATCAATAAATTATTACCTCGTCCTGTAGACGTGATAGTTCAAAATTACAATAATGATGAATCAAAATTCATTCCAAATTTGGAACATATAATAAAAAAGTTTAGTCTTAAGATGGTTTTTGATTTTGATGAAGCGTTACAACAGACAATGCAATGGAATGTTAACAATTTACATAAAGAGGATAAATAATGGGATTGATAAGAGTAGCAGATTACATCGCAGATTTTTTATATAGCACATTGGGTATTAAAGATGTTTTCCTGGTAACAGGAGGGGGCGCAATGTTCTTAAATGATGGCATTGCTAAACACGAAAAGCTTAATGGCATTTTTAATCACCATGAACAAGCTTCTGCAATGGCAGCGGTTGCATATGCAAAATATAAAAACTCTTATTCTGTAGCTATGACGACAAGTGGTTGCGGTGCTACAAATGCAATTACTGGCTTACTGGATGCTTGGCAGGATAATACACCAGTGATATTTTTATCCGGACAAGTAAAAAGAAAAGAAACGTTACATAACTCACCCCTTTCATTACGTCAGCTAGGCGTTCAAGAAGCTGATATCATTCCTATTGTCAATTCTATCTCTAAATATTCTGTCATGGTAAATATTCCTGAAGAGATCGCGTATCATTTAGAAAAAGCGGCGTATTTAGCAAAAAATGGGCGACCTGGACCGGTTTGGATAGATGTTCCTCAAGATGTTCAAGGGGCAACAATAGACAGCTCTGCATTACGCCATTTTGAGCTATCTGAAATTAAAAATGATTTTAAAACGGTTACGGACATATCTGAATCAAATGCTGTTCTTGATCTGATAGGCAAAGCAAAACGCCCCATAATTATTGCAGGAAACGGCATAAGACTTGGTGATGCAATGGATGAGCTAAAAAAGTTTGCCAATACTTTTCAAATCCCAGTAACTACATCCTATTTAGGTATAGATTTAATAGCCAGTGATGATTCTTTGTATGTCGGAAGATTAGGGATTAAAGGCGATAGAGCAGGAAACTTTGCCGTACAGAATGCTGATCTTGTCATTGCATTGGGAACGCGTCTAGCAGTTGCTTTAACTGGATTTGAATATGCGTTGTTTGCAAGAGAAGCAAAGCTTATAGTAGTCGATATTGATCCGGTAGAACATCAAAAAAATACAGTTAAAATTGACTATTTTATAAATAGTGATGTAAAAAACTTTTTATATGAAGTTAATGCTCAAAATATTGCATCGTTTGATAGAAATGAATGGGTAAACAAATGTCAATATTGGCGTGATAACTGGCCCGTTGCATTAAAAGAATACGAAAAAAATCCAAAAATCAATATGTATACATTTATAGATCATGTAAATAAATTTTTAGGCTTTAAAACGGCTGTGGTTGCAGATGCTGGTTCTGCCTATTACGTAACAGCGCAAGCATTGAAAATCAAAGATCAGCAACGCTATATTACATCAGGTGCCCAAGCTGATATGGGTTTTACTCTTCCTGCCTCAATTGGTGTTTCGATTGCAAAAGAAAAAGGTGATGTCGTTGCTATAACCGGTGAAGGTTCCTTTCAGATGAACCTTCAAGAATTACAAACTATTGTACAAAACAAGTTACCAATAAAGTTGTTTATTTGGAATAACAATGGATATTTATCTATTCGCACTACACAAAAGAAGTTTTTTGAGGGACGTGTAATGGGGACGGAAGAAGCCACGGGAATTTCCTTTCCTGATGCAGAAAAAATTGCTTTTGCTTACAGTATTCCATTCTTTCGTGCTACAGAAGTCAATGAATTGGATGAGATATTGGATAAAGTTTTTGCGATAGAAGGACCGGTTTTATGTGAAATTATATGTCCCGAAGATCAAGAAGTTATTCCAACGGTTTCTTCTGCAAAGCGTTCCGATGGAAGTATGGTTTCAAAACCGATTGAAGATATGTACCCCTTTTTGGATCGAGATGAATTTCGTGAGCAAATGATCATTAAGCCAATAGATGAATAAAATGAAAATCCTCATCATCGGTGCTAACGGATTTATCGGCAAACATTTACGCGAGCATTTGTTAAAAAATTGCACCTACACATTGTTGACACCAAGTAGTAAAGAGTTAGAGGTATTGGCGTGAATGTAGAGATATTAAGTCAAAAAAACTATAATGAACTTATTGTTCAAATAGGTAGTTTACTTGCTCTTGGTAGGGAAAAAGCAGCTTTCAGTATTAATACTATTTTAGTTCAGACTTACTGGCAGATAGGTCGGTATATTGTAGAGTTTGAGCAAAATGGAAATGAAAAAGCTGAGTATGGAGCACAACTTTTTGAAAGGCTTTCTCGTGATTTGACAATAATTTACGGAAAAGGTTTTGGAAGGTCGAATTTACTTTATATGAGAAAGCTTTATTTGACATTTTCAAAAAGTGGGACAGTGTCCCACAAATTGACTTGGAGTCATTATTACGAGATACTCAAATCTGATTCAGAACTAGAAATAAGCTTTTATGTGAAGCAAACAGAAAAGGAAAAATGGAGTGTTCGGGAGTTAAAACGACAAATGAAAAGTATGTTATTTCATCGTTTGGCACTTAGTACAGATAAAGAGGGTGTGTTGAAATTGGCTAGTAATGGTCATGAAGTAGAACAGCCTGAGGATTTGATAAAAGACTCTTTTGTGCTAGAGTTTCTAAATATCCCTGAACAACATCATTATCTTGAAAGTGATTTGGAAGAGAAGCTTATTTCGAATCTGCAACAATTTTTACTTGAACTTGGAAAAGGATTCGCATTTATTGGCAGACAATATCGTATGAGTATTGGTGGAAAGCATTTTAAAGTTGATTTGCTTTTTTATCATCGAATCCTCAAATGCTTTGTGTTGATAGACCTTAAACGAGGTGAAATAGACCATCAAGATATTGGACAAATGAATCTCTATCTTAATTATTTCAAAAAAGAAGAAGCTACGGAAGGCGACAATGAACCTGTTGGAATTATCTTAGGCGCATACAAAAATCATATTTTGGTAGAATATGCGACTGAAAGTATCACTAACAAAATACTTCTTGCAAAATATCAATTGTATTTACCAAACAAAACACAACTTGAAAAAGCTTTAAAGAAAATAATAGAGGAAGAATAAAAATGAAAATCCTCATCATCGGTGCTAACGGGTTTATTGGCAAACATCTACGCGAGTATTTTACAAAAAACAGCACCTACACACTGTTGACACCAGATAGTAAAACACTAAATATTATCGATGAAACCAGTGTTGATAATTATCTTCATGCCACACAACCCGATATTATCATCAATTGTGCCAATCGTGGAGGTGGACGGGACAGTGGCAATGAAAATATTGTTCACGAAAACCTAAGGATGTTTTTTAATATCGTCAAGCACTCTGATAAAGTGTCGAAGATTATTCATTTCGGCAGCGGTGCAGAATACAGCAAGCATAAGTCGATTGTGGATGCCAAAGAAGAGGATGCAGACATTGCCATACCTCTGGATGAATACGGGTTTTACAAATCTGTCTGCTCGAAAGTTATTGAAAAAAGTGACAATAATCTCAATTTGAGAATTTTCGGCTGTTATGGTGAATATGAGAACTATGAATTCAAATTTATCTCAAATGCCATTGTCAAAAATCTTTTGCATTTGCCAATAACAATCAATAAGAATGTCTTTTTCGATTATATTTATGTGGATGATTTAGTAAAAATCGTCGGTCATTTTTTAGATCATGAGTGCAAACATAACGTTTATAATCTGACAACAGGCAAAAAAATTGATTTGATCACATTGGCTAACCTAATCAATGAGACAAGTGATTTCACCTCTGAGATCAAAGTCATCAATGATGGGCTAAACAATGAATATACATCTAAAAACAGCCGATTGATTAATGAAATCAATACATTTGAGTTTACCTCTCATCGCACAGCGATTATAGAGATGCGTAACTATTATGCCTCTATTTTGGATACGATCGACAGAGAAAAAATCGAAGCAGACCCATATTTAAAACTTTGCACTACATTTTGGAATAAACAAGAGGAGAAAGAATGACCCCCGCAGAACAATTAAAAAATGAGATATTACAAAAGACCAAAGAGTATTACGAATTGGTACACAAACCGACACAAGAGAAAGAGTTCGTATCGGGCAAAAGCCGTGTAAACTATGCAGGGCGTGTATTCG
>NZ_JBAQPS010000071.1:0-2482 GCF_049305995.1 Sulfuricurvum sp. | reverse complement strand
GTGAAGCACTGTCTTGCATCTCTAGCTCTACCGCTGCTGCTATCTTATCGAGTGTTTTATCACGCTTACTCATCTCAGAATTCATCTGTGGAAGCGGATTAAATTGGGGCTCTAATTTCATAGGTTCCTCCTTCTTATCTCTAGTGTAATTAGAATATCACCGAATAGATTAAAAGGGGATAATAATTTTTGGCTAAATTGCCCCTGAACTGTAATGGAGCAATGCTATAATTTCGCCATAGTGAACGGTATAAGGAAAAGTGTATGGTTAAAGTAGCAGCAATACAAATGCAAATGGGTGAAGATAAGCAATCAAATATTCTAAAAGCCGAATTGATGGTACGTGAAGCGGCGAGTAATGGAGCCAATATCATTTTAATCCCAGAGCTGTTTGAGGGGTACTATTTTTGCAAAGATATGGACAAAAAGTATTTCGAGTGGGCTCAACCGCTACAAAATAATCCCCTCATCGCTCATTTCAGCGCATTGGCGAAAGAACTCGGCGTTGTGTTGCCGATCAGCTATTTCGAGCGCGATGGGGAGCGTTATTTTAACTCACTGGTGATGATTGACGCTGATGGCACCGTGATGGAAAATTACCGTAAAACCCATATCCCCGATGGTCCTGGTTACGAAGAGAAATTTTATTTCGGACTGGGGGACACGGGATTCAAAGTGTGGAAAACAGCATTTGGAAATGTGGGTGTCGGCATTTGCTGGGATCAGTGGTTTCCTGAAACCGCGCGCTCACTTACCCTCATGGGGGCAGATATGATTTTCTATCCGACGGCGATCGGATCTGAGCCCGAAATCGGGGTGGATTCGGCGTCGCACTGGCAGAGAGTTCAGATGGGGCACTCTGCGGCGAACATCATCCCCGTGATCGCCGCCAACCGTATCGGTGAGGAAGTCGGAGAGAGTTGTACCCTTACCTTTTACGGCAGTTCGTTTATCACCGATCATACGGGGCAGAAAGTCGCCGAAGCATCGCGTGACAAAGAGGAGATTTTGTATAGCGAATTTGATCCCGCAACTATTCGTGAACATCGTCATTACTGGGGTCTTGTTCGTGATCGACGACCGGAGTGTTACGGGAAAATTACTGAAAATAGATAAGCTACAGTTACGCTTCTAATCTGATTTTACCTGTTGCATAATTATGTACCAATGCTTGAATCAAGTTTTGGTATCCAATCCCAAGCTCTTTTGATTTTGCTTTTACGATGGCTAAATCACTGACCGAAAATCGTATGGTTGTTTGTCTTTTTTCTTGTAATGATTTTGTATATTTTGCATGATTTTGATAGATTTTAAGCTCATCTTGTGACAAAGGTTTATCTATCCATTCACCACTTTCTATCTCATTTAAGAGTTCCGTTTCATCGTTGTCTAGAAATATTGCATTATTTTTCATTTTTTTTGCCTCCGAATTCTTTGTTCAGTTTTCTGCTGGGAATAATAGTCTTTAAAAAAATCTCCTCGTCTGTTTCGACAAAAGGGACATACCAAATGTAACTGTTGATTTCCAAAACAAAAATTTGCTGATTTGGATATTTTTCTGTATTGGGATGGATACGACGACCGATAATTTCACCCTCAACGATCTTTTCAAGAACTTCTTCGAAACTAACATATCTTTGGAGTTGTAAGAGTTGATTTTTCTCTTCGTCCCAACGAATAACTTTATTCATGCACTTACCTTTAGTTTACAGTACTTATTGTAACTATTTGTAGATGTATTGTCAATACGTTTATTGCAAATCCTATTTTGCAGTAAGTAAATATTAAGTGATTGAATGATTTTAGGGTTCAATGATATTGATCCTATCGGGTACTTTGGAACTCCTTTTGCTTTAGTGAGGTAATAATCATTAATTGGGAGGGGATTTGTGAGAGTTGTTTTGCGCCATAACGCTATCTTCGTTCAGGGGAGTAGTAATACTCTCGAAGAACCGTGGATGGAAGAATTTTTTGACCATCACATCCAAAACACCCTTTTCCTCGATAATGGGGTATTAGTCCTCAATAATGAAAACTCTTCGAATCAAAAAGAGGATTTTTTAGAAAATCTAAGTGAGCGCTACACCAAAATGAATGAGCTGAGCGGGACATTTTACAGTCGATCACTCAAACGATGCAAAAGTGCTGCCGTCCGTATCGAAGTGCCGTATAAAAAAAGTGAAAACGTCGATGTAAAGCTCTACGCGTATGGACCTGATCGGGTGAAATTGACCTTCTTAACCCCTAATGCATGGGTTATGCGTTATTTAAAGCAGCAGCTTTCAGCTTTGATTGTTAGTTCGACTATGAATGATATTTATATTGATATAAGTACTTCTACGGCCAAAGCACGCCTTGAGAAAACGTTGAATCGACGAGAAGTACTCCATTTTCAAATCAAATACCATTATGACAAAAATTTTATGAGTCGTTTGTATGGTAATTACCGTGGGTGGGGATTTGGAAATGAGGCAGTGGATAA
>NZ_JBAQPS010000070.1:0-5581 GCF_049305995.1 Sulfuricurvum sp. | reverse complement strand
ACTCAGCACCGCGATACAACTCGCTGTGCCCTTTTTGTCGTCCGTAACCTTTTACTTCACTTACCGTCATACCCGTAATACCGATTTCGGCAAGGGCGTCTTTTACATCTTCTAGTTTAAATGGTTTGATTACCGCTTCAATTTTTTTCATATATAATGACTCCATAATACGATGTTTAAGGTATATTGTAACCATATTCAACTAATTAAGCAAATCAAACACTCTTTTAGAATTTAAGGCTCGTTCGGATATAATCAGCAACCTTATCTTCACTTTTGGGGACTGCATGAACGATCTGCTTGACAATAGCGAAATAAATGACATTAATATAGAAGACACTCTCAAGAGCAGTTATCTTGATTATTCAATGAGTGTTATCATCGGACGGGCATTGCCTGATGTCCGAGACGGTCTTAAACCGGTACATAGACGTATTCTTTATGCCATGGACAAACTTAGCCTCTCAGCCGGTGCTAAGTACAAAAAATCGGCTCGTATCGTCGGTGACGTTATCGGGCAATACCATCCGCACGGTGATACTTCCGTTTACGATGCATTGGTTCGTATGGCACAACCATTCGCAATGCGTGCTCCGCTCGTAGACGGTCAGGGGAACTTCGGTTCAGTCGATGGAGACAGCGCAGCAGCTATGCGTTATACCGAAGCACGTATGACCCGCTATGCCGGAGAATTACTCAAAGATCTTGAAAAAGATACCGTTGACATGATTGAGAATTACGACGGCACTACCTTCGAGCCCGAAGTTCTTCCGACACGTGTCCCAAACCTTATTATTAACGGGTCAAGCGGTATCGCCGTCGGTATGGCGACGAACATCCCTCCTCATAATCCAAATGAAGTGCTCAGCGCCCTCGTTTATCTTATGGATAATCCAAATGCCTCTCTCATTGATATTATGCAGTTTATCAAAGCTCCCGATTTCCCTACAGGGGGAACCATCTACGGTAAAAAAGGAATTTTGGATGCGTATGAGAGCGGTCGCGGTCGTATCCGTGTTCGTGCCAAAACCCATATCGAGAAAAAATCAAACAAAGACGTTATCGTTATCGATGAGCTTCCGTATCAAGTCAATAAAGCCCGTTTGATCGAAACAATTGCCGATTTGGTAAAAGATAAATTTATTGAAGGTATCTCTGAGATCCGCGACGAATCCGACCGTGAAGGGATTCGTGTCGTTATCGAACTTAAACGCGATGCGATGAGTGAAATCGTCCTTAACAACCTTTATAAATCAACCAATATGGAAACAACATTCGGGATTATCATGCTCTCGGTCTTCAACCAAGAGCCTCGTGTATTTACCCTTTTAGAAATGCTGGGTCACTTTATCAATCACCGCAAAACGGTCATTATCCGACGAACGATATATGATCTTGAAAAAGCCAAAGCTCGTGCTCATATTTTAGAAGGTTTGAAAAAAGCACTCGATCATATCGAAGCGATCATCAAACTCATCCGTGCAAGCAATGACGGTGAAGCGGCGAAAAATGGATTAATTTCTGAATTCGGGTTCTCACCAATCCAAGCCCAAGCAATCTTGGATATGCGTCTCCAACGCCTTACCGGATTGGAACGTGATAAAATCGAAAATGAGCTCAAAGAGATTTTGGCACACATCGACTATCTCGAAAGCATTCTTCGCAGTGAAGAGGTTCTAAAAGGAATTATCAAAGGTGAATTTGTAGAGCTTGTTGATCAATACAATATTCCACGCGTTACCGATATCGAAGATAACTACGATGATATCAATATCGAAGATTTAATCCCGAATGAGCCGATGGTTGTCACCATTTCTCATCGCGGATACATCAAACGTGTACCTCTCGTTGCCTATGAGAAACAAATCCGAGGTGGTAAAGGTAAAATCGCCGTAACCACTTATGATGATGACTTTATCGAGAAATTTTATACTTGTAACACCCATGATACCTTGATGTTCGTGACCGATCGCGGACAGCTCCACTGGCTCAAAGTGTACAAAATCCCTGAAGGCTCTCGTACCGCCAAAGGGAAAGCGGTTGTCAACCTCATCAACCTCGAAGCCGATGAGAAAATCCGCTCTATCATCCCAACCACCGATTTTGATGAGAACAAATCACTGGTTTTCTTCACTCAAAACGGTGTGGTAAAACGTACCGCCCTCAGCGAATTCTCGAATGTCCGAAGTAACGGCGTCCGTGCAATCGTTCTCGATGACGATGACGCATTGATCACAGCACATATTGCTAATGAGGAGACCAAATACCTCTTTATTGTGACAAAATACGCACAATGTATCAAATTCGAAATCGAAAAAACCCGTGATCAGGGACGTAGTACCCGTGGGGTTCGTGGTATCAAATTTAAAATTGATGGCGATGTCGTCGTTGATGCCAATATCATTAAATCCGATGAAGAAGAGATCTTGATGGTGAGTGAGAAAGGAATCGGAAAACGAACCACTGCTGAAGAGTACCGCCTTACTAACCGTGCAGGAACCGGTGTTATCGCGATGAAACTCAACCAAAAAACCGGTACGACAGTTGTCGGTTGTCTCATGGTTGATGAAACAATGGATATGATGGCACTCACCAAAGCGGGTAAAATGATCCGTGTCGATATGCAAACGATTGCCAAATCAGGACGCAATACCAGCGGTGTTTACATCATCAAAGGGGATGACGTCGCTAGCATCTCCCGTTGTCCGAAAAAAGAGGAAGATGAAGAGGGATTAGAATCTCAAGAAGGCTCAGAGGGGACAAAAACTCTTGAATTGGAATAATATTTGCTTTTAGATACGTAATTATTCAAAATTATTGAAGGAACCCTATATGAGAATTGCAGCAGCCCTTGCCATGACACTCACGGTTTCGGCACTTCATGCCGGACTTTTTTCGAGTGACGAATCGGCATCTCAGGTAAAATGCGCTTACAGTGGTACGGATGGTCATTGTGTCGAACCAATTTTGAAATCGCAAAACGAGCTTGTTATCACTGTTGTGGGACAAGGTGTTGCCCCTTCGGTTACCGCTTCTCCTGCACAAGCGTATGCACTCGCTAAACGTGCCGCAGTGGCTGATGGCTACCGCCAAATTGCCGAAAAAGTACGCGGGGTTCATGTCGAGGGTCAAGATAGCATTAAAAATATGATGTTAGTGCAATCAAGCACTCGTACCTCTGTCGAAGCACTTGTTAAAGGTGCTAATGTCACCAATACTACGTTTAAAGAGGGTCTGTGCGAAGTCGAAATGGAAATCGCTCTTTCATACTCACGTATCTTACCGTAATCACAACACTTACCTTCGGAGCTGATAACTATTACTATATAGGGTATCGGCTCACCGCTAAAAACACTCAAGCTATCAATGAAACACTCACCGTCTCCAAAGCGATGCAGCCATGCCTCTCATTTCATCCATCCTCTGCCATTACCTTAAGTCGAATTAATCAAGAAAGCTTGCAAACACTCTTGCAACGTGAGCAAAGCCTATTTTTGGAATTTACCGCTTCTAATGAACTTCGTATTAAAAGCAATGATACTTTTACGGTGACACATCCCCAAACTCTGAGTTCACTTACTCTCCCGACAAGGTGTTATGCAGTCGAGTTTAATGATGAGTCTGTTACAATCACCGCTACCAAATAAGGGGTGGATGCAGATGAAAATTGCGATTGTTGAAGACGATATCAATATGCGCAAATCGCTGGAAATTGCGATGGGTGACTATGAGAAATACGAGGTTCACACCTTCAAAAACGCTCGTGATGCTCTCAAAAAACTCGATGATACCTTTGAGCTTATTATCAGTGATATCAATATGCCGGGGATGGACGGGATCGAATTTGTCAAAGCGTTGGGGGGCAAATTTGAGGTGATTATTATCACCGGCAATGCCACACTCACCCGTGCCATCGAGTCAATTCAGCTTGGGGTCAAAGACTTTTTACTCAAGCCTTTCGAAATCGAAACATTAATCGCAGCGATAGAGCGAACCGCAAGCGTTGCAAAAAAAATACCCAAACCCACAGCCTCTACTCCCACCCTTTCCAACACATCCTTCCTTGGGACCTCACCTGCACTCGAAAAACTTCTAAGCCGTACCGCCAAAGCCGCTACCACCGATGCGAGCATGATGCTTTTAGGGGAGAGCGGAGTGGGTAAAGAGGTCTTTGCAAGACACATCCATGAGAGTTCTGCCCGTGCATCCAAGCCTTTTATCGCCATCAACATGGCGGCGATCCCCGATAACCTGATAGAGAGTGAACTTTTCGGGTTTGAAAAAGGGGCTTTTACCGATGCAATGGAGGCAAAAACAGGACAATTTGAGTTAGCCGAGGGGGGAACACTCTTTTTGGATGAAATCGCCGAAATGCCCTATAGCCTCCAAGCCAAACTGTTACGAGTATTACAAGAGCGGGAAATTCGCCGTTTAGGATCATCCAAAAACACCAAAATCGATGTCCGTATTATCACCGCTACCAATGCTGATTTAAATACTAAAATTGCCGAAGGGAAATTTCGCGAAGATCTCTATTATCGGCTCAATACCATCCCACTACACATCCCCCCGCTTCGTGAGCGTCGTGAAGAGATACTCTCTATCGCAGAAGCGGCATTAGAGCGCTATTGCACCCAATACGCCTTTGAGAGTAAATCGTTTACCCCTAATGCTAAAAATGCACTGGAACACTATAACTGGCCGGGAAATATCCGTGAACTGATCTCTGTCGTTGAGCGCTCGGCGATTTTAAGTGATGGCAATCTGATCGATACAGAAGATCTCTTTTTGGAAGCACGGGGGTTGGGGAGAATATAGTCTATTTTCCGTTCGTGGTGAGCCTGTCGAACCATGAACAGTAAGACCCTTCGACAAAACAAGGGTACCGCTCGCGAAGCGATGTTTCCTTGAGCTCAGGGTAAACGGGTAAAAACTTTCAATCCACTGCAAGTCTTCATTCGCTATAATCGCGGAAAAATATTCAGAGGCGATACTATCCCCTCTCAAGGAAAGCTTCCTATGAAACTTTACAATGTTGCCATCGTCGGCGCCAGCGGTGCGGTCGGTGAAGAAATTTTACGTGTTTTCGAAGAGATCGAATTCCCTTTAGCTAAATTGGTTCCCCTCGCCAGTGCACGTAGTGCCGGAAATACCGTTACGTTCAAAGATCGTGAATTGGTTATCAAAGAGTTAACCCCAACCGTATTTGCAGAAGAAGAGATCGAAATCGCCCTTTTCAGTGCCGGCGGTAGCGTTTCTGCTGAATTTGCCCCTTATGCCGCTGCGTCGGGAGCGGTTGTCATCGACAACACCAGTCACTTCCGAATGTTTGACGATGTCCCTCTCGTCGTCCCTGAAGTGAATCCTGAAGATATCGCACAATGGAAAAATACCGGAATCATCGCTAATCCGAACTGCTCAACTATCCAAATGGTTCAAGCACTCAAACCTCTCGATGATGCCTATGATTTACAACGTATCGATGTTAGCACTTACCAAGCAACATCGGGTGCAGGGAAATCGGCAATGGAAGAGCTTGTTGAGCAAATGCAGGCCTTTTTTGCCTTCAAACTCGATGATA
>NZ_JBAQPS010000069.1:0-10823 GCF_049305995.1 Sulfuricurvum sp. | reverse complement strand
GCTCTATAAACGTCATGATCACTGCAGGTTCTTTAAGCTCCGTTGAGAGCTGTTTTTCAAAATCAGCGATACTTTGATTTTCTTCCAAATCACGTACCATGACTAGATACAATGAAATACCTGTTTTAGCTTTTAGTTCCGTACCGATTGCATTGATTTGTTCAGAAAATTGAGGATTTTTAACAACATCATCTTTATATAAATATTCAGCATGAAGAGTGAGTGAGAATAAAAGGGTGAGGGCCGCGAGCCCTCGTGAGAGTAACAAAAGCTACCCTTAACCGACGTACAGGTGATTCGGTGTAATAACCGCCCACAACGTTACCGCTGCAGAAACCACTAATGCTATTGTAATGAGTTTATCCATGATACTTGCCATACTAAACCCCTTATTTTACATCAACACGATGTGCAGCATTTTCTGTGCTGAACATCTTGATGTCTTTTTCATTTTCAACTTGGTAATAGTTCGCTGCACTACCTTGTTGCACACCCAATCCCCAAACAGTTAAACCTGCTAGGATAGAGAGCAACAATACAGTCGCGATCAACATACCGGTGATGCCGTCTAATGCAAAAATACTACGATTTTCCATTTTGGCTCTCCTTATTTACTAAGATCGGTGACATAAGCACCAAGCGCTTTAACTTGAGTCTCTGTCAAGTTATTGAATGCAGGCATTGCACCGATTGAACCTTTTTTACCATGTTTAAGAACATTGGCAACCAAAGTCGGATTGAACTCAGCAACGCTTGGTCCAACCATATCAATACCTTTACCGTCAGGTCCATGACATGCAGCACATGTTCCAGCGAATACGTCAGCACCTTCAGCACCTTTCATTCCGCCCGCAACATACTTAGCTACCGCATTGATCTCAGCATCGCTAATCAATGCACCCGTGTTAGCATTCAACAAACCGTTACGATCCGGCATCGGCATTTCCATACCGAGAAGTTGATTGTTAGAACCGTTAGTGATAACACCTTTAACCGTTGCTTCTTCCAAACGTACATTAAGATTAGCGGCTTTGCCTTCGATACCATCTGCTTGTAAACCGTGACACGGTGCACATTGAACGATAAATACCGATTCACCCATCGCTGTTAGGGTTGCTTCATCCATGTTAGCATGTTCAGCTTCGAATTTCGCGTCATGAGCCGCTACTTCTTCGTTATATTCACCGATTTGTGAATACGCATTAACCGGATATCCTGCAAGGAAATACCAGATTGCCCAAATAGTGAGACCTAGGAAAATAATTGCCCATCCAAAAGGAAGTTCATTTTTATATTCTCCGATTCCGTCCCAATTTTCATCCGCAAGTTTACCACTTGCACGGTCGTTTTGCATTTGTCGAACATATTTGGTTACAACAAATGTGGTTACGATAACGAGAACAACTGCACCAAGAACGGCGAGTTTATTAACCCAGTCACCTTCACCACCCATACCGCCGGCCATTCCGACAGCGACATAGGTAAAGCCAAGCATAGCAATTGTAACTATGATAGCAGCAAGTACTGTCTTATTCATTTATGCCTCCTACTTTTTTATCATCGTTTTTTGAGATAGTTTCGATCGGTTGATCGGTAATCTCATCATGGAGCGCGATATTTCCGTACTTTTCATAATCGCGCTTCCCTTTCCATTGCGAGCTGTAGAGATGGTAGATGTACGAATACAACACCACCACCAAAAACGCAACGAAGAAAAAGTAAGCATACGCTTGAATCGTACCGATATCCACCCTTAATCCCTTATTTTAAACTGTTAAGATAAGCGATCATTGCTACGATTTCAGGGATTTGACCCGCTGCAACCGCATCTTTAACATCTTGATCTTTCATATCTGCTGCAATCACTTTAGCTTCTTCGAGCGCTGCCGCTTTCGCTTCATCCAATGTTGCTGCCAATGCTACCGTTGCTTTTGTGCCATCAGCGAGAGGAATCTCTGCATTATAAGGTGTATTGAACACTTTATTTACGGTTACTTGTTCTGCATACGCAGTGTCAATATCCGCTGCATTCTTGAACATCCATCGATATGCCGGCATGATTGAACCTGGAACTACAGCTGCAGGATCTTTCATGTGGTTTTCGTGCCAGTCTGTTGTACGGTAGTTCCCTACACGCATCAAGTCAGGACCCGTACGTTTTGAACCCCAAAGGAATGGACGGTCATACGCATATTCACCACTCAAGCTGTAGTGACCGTAACGATCAGTTTCAGATTTAAACGGACGAATCAATTGAGAGTGACATCCCATACAGTTGTTTTTAATATAAACATGACGACCAGCAAGTTCTAACGTGCTGTAAGGTTTTGTCCCTACAGTCGGTTGAGACGCTTGCGCAAAGTTTGGCAAAATCTCAATGAGACCAGCAAACGCGATTGTTAAGAATACTGCTACCGCGAAAAAGAACGGGTGTTTTTCTAACCAGTGAAACATTTTCCCCTCCTTATTAAGCGCCCATAGGCGATGCGTTTTGAAGTTCACTCTCTTCAACACGGCGAGAGCTTGTCATTGTTTTGTACATATTGTACGCGAACAAGAACATACCTACGAGGTACAATGTACCACCAACAGCACGAATAGTGTAATACGGATGCAATACAGTAACTGTATCGATGAATGAGTAAGCTAAGTTACCGAATTCATCATGCGCACGCCACATCATACCTTGTGTAATACCTGCAATCCACATAGATGTGAAATACAAAACAACACCGAGAGTTTGGATCCAAAATTGTGTGTTCATCAACGATTTAGAATAAATCTCACGTTTGAATACACGTGGAGCCATGTGGAACAATGCAGCCATAATCATGAATGCAACCCAACCAAGAACACCGTCATGTACGTGACCAACGATCCAGTCTGTAAAGTGAGCCAAAGCATTAACTGATTTGATCGCTTGAATCGGACCTTCAAGGGTTGAGAACATATAGAATGTAGACGCAAGGATCATAAATTTGATCAATGGGCTAGATGCTACTTGTTGCCATTCACCCTTCATAGTCAAGAGCATATTGATAGCTGAACCCCATGATGGGAGAATCAATACAACCGAGAATACAGAACCCATAGTTTGCATCCAATCAGGAACAGTAGAATAGATCAAGTGGTGTCCGCCTGCCCAAAGGTAAACAAACATCAATCCCCAAAACGCAAGAAGAGACAATTTATAAGAATAAACAGCTTGCCCTGATTCTTTTGGAAGGAAGTAATAGATCATCGCTACGATAGGTACGGTAAATCCGAACGCAACCGCATTGTGACCATACCACCATTGTACCAACGCATCATTTGTACCAGAGTACATTGAAACAGAGTGATACCATGCACCGATTCCGCCAGAAGCAAAATACGTTGGAATTTCCATATTGTTAAAAAGATACAACATAGCGATACCCAAGAAAGTAGCAATGTAATACCAAATAGAGATATAAAGCGATTTTTCACGGCGAATACCGATCAAACCAAAAATTGACATACCCCAAATAACCCATACCACAACAACTGCGATATCAATCGGCCATTCAAAATCAGCATATTCTTTACCGGTAGAGATACCAAGTAACAATGAACCGACTACTGCAACAACTACCAATAAATAGACAGCAAAGTGCAATTTAGCAAGGAACATCAAGAATTTTGATTCCGCCATTGATACTTTCAATACACGTTGCCCCACATAATACCAAGTAGCCCAGATACCACTAAGGGTAAAACCAAAGATAACTGAGTCAGTGTGTAACGGACGAAGACGACTAAAATTGGTATATTCTGCCAATCCTTCTCCCGCCATCAAATTCACAGCAGGAAACGCCATTTGCCACGCCAAAATAACGCCGACAAGCATCCCGACAATACCGAGAACAACAGTTGTAAGCATAAACCACTTTGCAACCGTGTAATCATACTCCAATGGACGATTCTCCATTTACGACCTCCTTAAAGATTCAAAGCATAAGAGCCTATTAGGGCACCTCTGACATCACAAAATTTTTTATGAAATCAAAGATGCCCTTAACACTTTTGTAACAAAAGTAGGCTATTAGACACTCTAATAATAGCAATCAGAGTATTTAAGAAATCTTAAATTATTAAACATTCTTAACACTTTTGTAACAAAGTGATTATTTTAAGCATATATAAAGTATTTGGGGTAAAAAAGTAACACTTAAGAAATGACTTAGCGTCAGATCAGAGGGAATAACCCTCTAAATCTCATTAACGTTGGAGGAGTTGGAGAAATTCACCGAAAATGTATCGGCTCTCTTTAGGACCTGGGCTTGATTCTGGATGGTGCTGTACTGAAAAGACATGTCCGCTGTTATAGCGAAGCCCTTCGATTGTATTATCAAAAAGATTAATATGTGTAACCGTTGCGATCTCGCGCACCGATTCAGGGACATTATAGTTATGGTTTTGTGCCGTAATCTCTACCATCCCCGTTTGAACATTTTTCACCGGATGATTCCCGCCGTGATGGCCGAATTTGAGTTTATGGGTATCGTATCCGTGCGATATAGAGAGGAGCTGGTGTCCCAAACAAATACCAAATAGCGGAATACGGCGAGCTATAAGTTTTTTAATCTCATCTTGTTCTTTTTTCAGCACCAACGGATCTCCCGGACCATTAGAGAGGAAAACACCATCTATCTCTTTAGCGTCATATCGACTAATCAACTCATCCGCACTAAAGCTGTTTGGCAATACTTCTACTTCAAGCCCTGCTTCGGTGAGTTCGTTAAGGATATTACGTTTTACGCCGAAATCGATCGCGGCAATGCGAGCTTTCGGTGCAGGTGCATCGTTATAACGGAAGTTAAACGGATCATAAATTCCATTACGGTGAGTATAAGCCGTTTTGGTACTTACCTCTTCAATATAATTGATCTCTTCGATACGTGGAGAGCTCTCTAACATTTTTTTGAGTTCTTCTTTATCCGAAACCTTTGTCGAAGCAATCATCATCATCGCCCCCTCAGTTCGGAGCATTTTGGTAATAAAACGGGTATCGATATCACAAATACCGATTACTCCGTGTTTTTCCAAAAATGTGTGCAAAGCCTCTTCGGCTCGGAAAGAGGAGTGCTCACTTTGATACTGGCGAACCAAGATCCCTTTACAGTGAGCAGATGAACTCTCCATGTCTTCGCTATTGACTCCGACGTTTCCGATCTCTGGCATCGTAAATGTCACAAACTGACCAGCATACGATGGATCAGTGATAATCTCTTGGTACCCGCTCATTGAGGTATTGAAAACGATCTCACCTACCGCTGTCGAATCGGCACCAAAACTTTTTGCACTGAGGTAAGTACCGTTTTCGAGATAAATCCAAACATCACGCATTATGCCATCCCCCGTCTAACCAACTCATCTCTATAAAGTTTTTCATATACGATTTCGTACTCATCGGTTCCCGGAATAAGATTACGTTTATAGCTTTTCAGTTTCTGAAATACTGCGGATTCAATTTCACTTGAGTCGGCAATGGAACCAGTAATCGCATCGTAAATAATATTTTTAATACGGTTTTCACTCACATCGTAGTTAATCAAATCTTCTTCGTACAATACATCCAAAATCTGGTGTGCGATATCGGAATAACGATCTTCATACGACAAAACCACACCGAATTCCGGTGCTAATTTCTTTTTGATCATAAAAAAGAGTTGTCGCTCGTCCGCTAAATAAAAATCAATTTGTTCTTCATTCGCATTAACAATTTCTTTAACCTTCTCTTCCAATGCGATCTCTTTTTTAATATTGGTAGTCAAAACCTTTTCGGCTTCTTTAGCAGTGCCTTCGATCCCTTTAGTCATAGTAACTAAACCGCTGCGACTAAGATCGACAGCAATGCGTGTCGCGATATGGGGTACGTGTGTCAGTGAAACCTTCATTGCCAGCCCTGAGTGAAATTTTCTGCATTTTAGCCTAAAATACCTCTAAAATCGCTTAGAGGAAAAAGGAGATTATTTAGGAGGTTGTGGTAACTTCCGCATTTTATCAGTAATTTCTGACCCTTTTTTCGGATCCATTTTACCCAAAATCTGTCCTACAATTTTACTGTTAAGGGTAATCAAAATTTCAGATGCCTCCGAAGACGGCATCTCTGAGAGGATCCCAGCCGCGGCTGCAGGTTTCATTTTTAAAAAGGCTTGAGAAACTTTATCCGATTTGAGCTGCTTCATTTCATCTAAAACTTTTTTATTTTCATCCAACATTTTTTTAATCGATGCCTCTTTGGCTTTAATCTCAGCTAATTTTTGATCGACTTTGGTATCTTTTCCTTGTACCATTGCCTCTTTCTTGCGTAAAAGCTCTTCGGTGGCACGTTTCAGCGAATCGAGCGATTGTTTCTGCTCATCAATCCGTTCCAACTCTACCAATAGTTCATTTTTTCGATCTTCAAATATTTTAGTACATTCATACGATTTTGTTGCAGGTGCAGCATAAAGCCCTGTAATCACTATAAATAGTAATATCCAGATAATTTTCATAGTACCTCTCTTTTGTACGTCATTGTACCGATTTCATCAAGCATTTTAGCTTCTTGATCTTTAAGTTGTTTGAGCTGTGCATTCATCTCTTGGACTTCTAAATATTTGAATTTCTCGAAATCAATCATAGCTGCTTTAAAACGCTCACGCATTTGTACTTGCTTCTCCTGCGCTATTTGCAATGCTTGCTGATAGCTTTCAATACTTTGATGTTGTGCATGAATCATAGCGGTTGCCTGAGTAAATTCTCCAACAGAACCTTTTGTCGGTAAACTCATTCGAGAAAGTTCTTCGTAAGCATGGTTGAGTTTGTCTGAAGCGGAAGAGAGGGTATTATTCGCACCGATAAGGGCACGTTCAGCAGTGTCAAGACTCTTTTTTTTGAGTTTGACTAAAGGGGCATAACGAGATTTGCCCATACGTGCTCCTTGTAATAATTATAATGTTATAGTATCGTTTCGATCCGGTGACGTAGAGATCATACCGATTTTAGTTTGCGTCAACTCTTCGATGGCTCGGAGATACTCTTGGGCCGTTGCTGGAAGGTCTTCGAAACGGCGAACTCCCTCGGTTTTATCCCAACCTGCAAACGTTTTATAAATCGGTTTGACGTTTTCAAGATCAAGCGGCATATAATCGATCACTTCACCGTTCACTTCATACGCAACACACACTTGAACTTCATCGAAACCGTCTAATACATCGAGTTTCATGATGGAAAGATCATCACATCCGTTCAAACGGCTCGCATAGCGACATGCTACCGCGTCAAACCAGCCGCAACGACGCGGACGACCCGTAGTGGTTCCAAACTCATGCCCTTGTTTACGTAAACGCGCTCCGATATCACCGTGATCTTCACTCGGGAAAGGGCCATTTCCGACACGTGTACAATACGCTTTGACGATCCCCGTCACTTTTCCGATGTCTTTAGGATTAACCCCAAGACCCGTACACGCACCCGCTGAAATGGTTGATGAACTCGTAACGTACGGATAAGTTCCGTGATCGATATCGAGCATCGTCCCCTGCGCACCCTCTAGGAGGATTTTTTTATCCTCATCCATCAATTTCCACGCCATCTGCGTCGTGTTTGCCAAAAACGGTACCAACGCTTCTGAAAAGGTTGTCAATTCAACAGTTAATTCTTCTTTGGTTGGTAAAGCAATTTCCAACGCTTGGAAGATTGCACTGTTTTGCTCGAAATACTCCATGACTCGATTCGTCAAGGTAACCACATTACGAAGTTCACCGAGGCGGAATCCCGCACGGGCGATTTTTTCGCTGTAAGCAGGCCCGATACCACGACCCGTCGTACCAATCGCTTTTTCACCGCGAAGTTTCTCTTTGGCTTGGTCGATCAGGGTGTGAAACGTCAAGATCATGTGCGCCGACTCAGAGACAAACAAACGTCCGAGAAGATTATCAAACTGTTTCATCTCTTTGATCAACGCTTCAGGAGAGACAACCACACCGTTACCGATAATATTGATCGCTTTTGGGTTCAAAATCCCTGATGGAATCAAATGAAGTGCATGGGTTTTACCATCAACGACGATGGTATGTCCGGCATTATGTCCCCCCTGATAACGGGCAACACAATCATATTTTTGCGCGAGCAAATCGACGATTTTCCCTTTTCCTTCGTCTCCCCACTGGATACCGACAATCAAATCTGCTTTCATAAATAATCCTACTTTAGTTTATTGGTGTAATGCGTCAATCAACGCATCGGTGTAAATGGCGAATCCGACGGAAACCGTCTCGTCGCTTTTATAGCGTCCGCCCATTGCATAGACTTCATTAGCCTCGATAACACGGAAAAAAAGCTCATCATAATAGAGCATTTTAGCGTAATACAAAGGGGCGATGACCACATTCGGATATTCCAACCCTTCGCAGAGCTCTTTGATTTTTAAAAGCTCCGGTTTGATCGCATCGGGGACGATCTCGGCAACGGCATCAATTTCATCGGCGTGTTGCATGTAAACCAATCGAGTAAGCCAATCGATCTTCAAGGACAAAAATTTCTCGATGTTCACATGACGAAAATCATCCAAGTTCAAATCCAACATCTCGGTAAGGAGTCGTGGAATATTAATATTGGATATTTGCAATAACGGCTTCATCTCCAACACGTTTAAAATCCGCGTTGCTTGGGTAAGGGCAACTGAGAGGTTGGGCTCATCAATGATCTCAACCCCGATTTGATACTGCTCATCGGCGGGATAACGGTACACCGGCTGAATATAGAACCATTTTTTGTGTTCCGTATTACCGCCGAGGCGTTTGTTGATGATACGGACGACATCGATCGTCGAATCAGCACGGAGGCTGATCGGATGATTTTCACTGTCATTAACTCGGATCAATTCACGCTGATCGCAAACGCTCATGTGCTGATGATATGAAAACAGTGGTGTAATGATCTCTTCAAATCCAGCATCGCTCAAAAGTGTGCTCGCTTTGGTTTCGATGAGTCGTTTAGTCTTTGCCGTGGCAGCAAAATAAAGCTTGGAACCCTCAGGGATTTCGTGTTCAAATACCATCGTGTTAGAGTCCGAAGTAGACGGTGTTAAACACGCGGTTAGCGGTTCCGTCATACGTACGGCGTCCCATTTTATCGAGAGCCAATTCCACCGCGTTGGCTGCCCAAGCCGCTTCATACGGAGCGATAAGCCCCATGTGGTTGATACGGAAAATCGAATCTTTGATGTGATCTTGTCCGCCCGCGACATTCACATCGAATGCTTTGAGAGTTGAGCGGATTTGTTTCGCTTCCGCGTCCCCTACCGTCGTCATCGAATCGGCTGGATTGGTCGGGTAAATAGAGAGACCGATTGCCACCATCGCTTCGCGGGTTGCTTGCGCACGGCGCGCCGTATCGGCGTAGAGTTTGTCCAAACCGCCTTCGGCTTTGATACGGTTCAAAACAGACTCTAATCCGATGGTAATCGTCGTTGCCGCCGTCCATGCCGTCGTGTTTTTGCGCTGATTTTTAATCTCGGTAACGAGGTTGAAATAATACCCTTTGCCGCTTCCCATTTTTTCAATCGCCGCATTGGAGAGACCCATGATCGCAAGCCCTGGAGGGAGCATCAATGCTTTTTGGCTCCCTGAAATCAAACAGTCGATATTGGTGACGTCGATTTTCTCAACACCCACCGCCGTGATACCATCAGCAATCACCATAATAGCTGGGTTATGTGCTTTAACTGCCGCTGCGATCGCTTCAACACTGTGGCGCAATCCGCCCGCACTTTCACAGATTTGAATCGCAATCGCATCGATATCAGGGTTAGCGTTCAATGCCGTTTGGACTTCCTCTACGGTTGCCGGAGTGTCCCATTCGTGTTTAATTTCAACGTTTGCGATCCCATGAGCTACGGCGATTTTGCCGAAACGCTCACCGAATTTTCCCGAATTGATCGAGAGAAGTTTAGAATGTGCGAGATTGATCACTGCCCCCTCCATCGCTCCTGTGCCCGATGACGCAAGCATCAATACTTCATCCATCCCAAGAAGTTCAAATAACAATGTGCGAGTTCGTTCAAAAATCGCTTCAAATTCCGGCGTACGGTGGTGCAGTGTCTCGCCTGCCATCGCAACACGGACAGATTCAGGAACAGGGGTAGGGCCTGGAGTAAATAATAACATTCAAAAATTCCTTTTTAAGGATTACAAAATGCCGACATTATAGCTAAAGGGAAGTTAGGGGAGGTTTAAGGGGCAAAGCTATGGTACAATTGCACACAAAAAAGAGCTTTTTATGACATTATTTGACGCATTGATCCTCGGAGCCCTCGAAGGAGTCACCGAATTTCTCCCGATCTCCTCTACTGGGCATCTCATCCTCGCTTCACAGCTTTTAGGGTTAGAACAAACCGCTGCCCACAAAGCATTTGAAGTCTCCATCCAACTCGGAAGTATCCTCGCCGTCTTATTCCTGTATGCCAAGCGGCTGATGCAGGACAAAATGTTGTGGCTTAAAATCGGTGTCGCTTTTCTCCCCGCAGGAATCTTAGGCTTTTTGTTTTACAAACAGATCAAAGCCCTCTTCGGCGTGGAAACAGTAAGCATTATGCTCATCGCGGGAGGAATCGTGTTCTTACTTTTTGAATATCTTCGACGAGATAAGCCCATCGACGCGGGAAAAGATATCAGCGAGCTAAGTTTCAAAGAGGCCTTTACCATCGGGGTGTTTCAAAGTCTCTCGATGATCCCCGGAACCAGCCGCTCCGGAGCCACCCTCATCGGTGGATTGATTATAGGACTTAGCCGTAAAAGTGCGGCGGAGTTTTCGTT
>NZ_JBAQPS010000068.1:0-4377 GCF_049305995.1 Sulfuricurvum sp. | reverse complement strand
GGGTAAGGTCGAGCCGTCCGTTTAAAAAGGCTCGTTTGCTAAACTCTCCCGGTTCGGCTAAACGTGCCCCCTCGGACAATACCGCCCGAAGTAACGACTCGGCAACGACATAGCCGCCGTGGCATTGGAACTCAACGACCTCTTCCCCCGTAAAACTACGGGGTGCTTGGAAATAGATCACAATCGCTTCGTCGATCAAAGTACCGTCGTTATGATGTAAAGAGCTAAGAGTTGCGTAGCGTGGTTGAAGCTGAGATTTTTGGGTAAGTTTTAATGCAATCTCGTAAGAGCGCCCTCCGCTGAGGCGGAGAATGGAGATAGAGCCAATGCCGTTTGCGGTGGCAATGGCGGCGATAGTTTCATTCATCAATATTCGTGATAGCTGTTGATAATGATAAACTTACCGCCATCACGAGTTGAGCGGATAGCGACATAGCGATCAGGATAACGATCACGTAGCTGTTTTAGGGCAATTTGAACCAATACCCCATCCAATACTTTTGTCTGTGCACGTCCGTCTTGATCGATAATATCACACACATTAATGAGATAGCGAGAAATCGACTCTTCTTGATTTTTTAAAAATTCTGCGATTTCCAAACGAAGTTGCATACCATATACGGCATTGATCCAGTTAAAAAGCATATAGGAAAGTGCTTTATAACGGTACCCCTCTTTGCCGATCATGAGAGCCGCATCGGCACCGGTAAATTCAACCAATAAGGTATTTTCATCATAAACACTGACGCCAATTTCATTAATATCGAAACAGATATCTTTAAAAAGGATATTGATCTGTTCTTTCACTTCATCGGCACACTCTTGTGCTGAAAGTTGATAATATTCTTCTTCCAAATCGATAATTTCTTCAAAATCATCGGCCTGCTCATAAAATTCATCGCCTAATACCAACTCTTGAGGCTCAGACAATGCAGTTTCATCATCGATAACATCATTTGACTCTAAAGTCTCTTCCTCTTCCAAAAAAGCCGTATATGGAAGATTAGCTACAATAATGGCTGACTTTTTGAAAAGCCCCAATACCCCTTTAGACGGAAATTGAACAATTTCAACTTGAAGTGCAGTAACCGAACATCCAAATTCAAAAGCTGCTTTCGCATAAGCTTCTTCTAGCGTAGGAGCTTCAATCTTTTTCATGATGCTTGTCCGCAAGATGGGATTCATGACGAGCTGCACGCGCCGCTTCGAATTGTTTATTTACCAAATATTGCTGTGTGATTGAGAATAAGTTGTTCACGAACCAATACAATACGAGCCCTGCAGGGAAGGTAAAGAAGAAGAACGTAAAAATAACCGGTAAAAATTTAAAGATTTTTTCCTGCAATGGATCGGTAAAGTTACTCGGTGTAATCTTCTGTTGGTAATACATTGTCGCCCCCATCAAAATAGGGAGAATGTAATACGGGTCCATTCGTGAAAGATCGGTTACCCATAGAATCCATGGAGCACCTTGGAGTTCAACGGCATTGAGCAATACGCGGTAAATCGCAAAGAAAACCGGAATTTGAAGGATCAAGGGCAAACATCCGCCCAGTGGGTTTGCACCGTGTTTTTTGTACATCTCCATCACTGCGGCGTTCATGCGGGCAGGATCACCTTTATATTTCTCTTGAACCTCTTGGATACGGGGAGCGATATCTTTGATCTTTTGCATCGATACCATCCCTTTGTGAGTCAAAGGATAGAGGAAGATACGGCTAAGGATAGTAAGACCGATGATCGCCCATCCCCAGTTACCGAGTAAACCGTGCAACCACATTAATACTTTAAAAATCGGAGTCGCTACAAAAGTAAACCATCCAAACTCGATGGCATTAACCAAGACAGGATTGATCGATTCCAGTGTTTTATACTCTTTTGGTCCGATATATCCGTTAAATGTGAAGTTATTGCTCCCTTCCAAATATGTTACGGGGTTGTTGTTCATATCACGCTCTACGGTCACTTCCGTAGATTTATCAAATCCATAAAAGATTGTCGCATAGTATTGATCAAACGCCGATACCAAATGGACATCGCTAAAGATAGAGCGCCCTTCTACATCACCGTCTGAAAAAATAGTTGTAAGGTTATCACCTGAGTAAATCATCCCCCCAACAACTGTCATCATTTGTTCCATAATCTCAGGATGTTGCCCAAGGTAAAGTGAATAACGTTTCTCATTAGAGAGTGCCACTTTTGCATCGTAATGGCCATCCGCATAAAACGTCAATGTTTTGGTTACCGTCAATTCAGGAAGATTTTGACTGAGGACTACGGTCGCTTTACCGTTTTCACCCAAAGCTATGTTTGTAGCATCAGTTGTATAAGGGGTTTTTGCCGCCGCATCATTGAGTGCTGCATCAGCAAAACGGATTTGAAGTGGTTTAGCACCACTCGAAGCGATGAGTTCAGAGAGTTTCCCATCTTTTCCATTATGTTTTGCATTACTTAAAACAACGGATGATACACGACCGAGTGTATCAATTTTGAGTGTAAACTCCTTCGCCGTAATAGTAGTTAACGTATCTGTAGTTACTGTTTTAATATCTGAAACCGTAGAGGTGTTAGCCTCTTGCGTTGCAGTCGTTTTAAGCGCAACCTCTTTAACTGCGCTCACTTGCGTTGTGTTACTCTCAGCGTTAGGTGCTTGAGGTGGAAATAGAGTGGTATAGCCTAAAAAAAAGACAAAAGATAAAGCGACGGCAACGAGTAGTCGCTGATTGGGAGTAAACTTTTCTAACACTGTGACCCTTTAAACTTAAAATTTTTAATCAGAAAATATTTCTGCTGATATGGAACAAACCAGTATTTTATCGTATTTATGGAAAGTTCGGAGGGTTTTAATTCCGGTTTGTTGATAATTGGATAATCAATACCGCCTAAAAAAAGCTGATTACACCGTAAAATTCGTAAAAACGTGGAAGTAAATGCGCGTGGGAGAGTATTGCGTTCAAACTGCCATAGGGCATATTCGGAACATGAAGGATAGTGACGACACGCACCACGTGTCACCAAAGAGAACGAGTGCCGATAAAGCCAGAGGAGCTTAAGAAAGAAGCTTCTTATCATCACCTGCTCCACCCATGGCACCCGTCCGTTTTAAAACATATTTGCAGTCGCGTCGCACTGTATCGAAAGAGTTGTCAAATAACCCTCTCTTGGCAACAAAAACGTACCATCCGTCTTGCGCATTGGGTGAGAATTCATCGAAAAGAGCCCGTAAGCGTCTTTTACATCGATTTCTCACTACTGCATTTCCAACTTTTTTACTGGCCGTATATCCAACTTTTTTTTCTCCCACCAAGGGGAAATAGAACAACGCTATGGATGTGCTGTGCGCATTTTTCCCACGTTGATAAACACGTTGAAACTCGCTGTGAAGCTTCAACATCGAGAAGCTATTTAGACAGCCAATCGTTTTCGACCTTTAGCACGACGAGCGTTTAATACTCGACGGCCATTTTTTGTCGCCATACGTGCACGGAAGCCGTGAGTACGTTTACGTGGCGTATTATGCGGTTGGTATGTTCTTTTCATAAGCCATATCCCTTTAGAAATTTTTAGCACGCAATAATAGACAATTCTTACTTAAAGATGGGTTAAGTTTCGTAAAAGCTTATTAAATCTATTCTGAAAAAGTCCGATATACTCACTAAGATTAACCTAAAAGGGTGTGCCATGACCACTGCAACCTCTTATGATGCGTATCACTCCCACGAGCTCGCTATCTCTATGAAAACCAGTAGCGGAGATACCCTCTCTCTCAACTTTACGAATGAACAATCTCTTTCGCTCAGTGAAAAAACAACCTCCGATTTCAAAGAGCAATCGTTCTCGTTTGCTTCGATGCAGGCTTATTCTTTTAGTATGGATAGCAACGGTATCAGTGAACAAGATCAGCAAGAGATCAATGCTTTTATGGAAAAAGCACAGCCCTATATCGATAAATTTATGAAAGAACTCCAAGATCAAAACCAAACTTCACCGATCAATAAAATCGCTTCGGATGTAACAAAACTGATCGGAAATCTGAAAAATAGTGATGAAAACGTTAAAAATCATGCGAAAAATGGGGTCGTCGATCTCTTCGATAACGCGGTAAAAGAGACCAAAACAACCGAAAAAATGATCGAAGAGGCTCAAAAATTGATGCAAAAAATCATCGACGGATTTGATAAAATGTTTGAACCCCTATACGCTTAAGGCTTTAAAAAATCTCGTAATGTCGGCATAACCGACTGTCCTGTGGGAATGTTACTCAAATCAAGTTTGGTTTTGAGCTTCATGTGGCAATCACGACATTCACGAATCACCGCGTGTTCCGCTATCCGTGATCCCTCGATTTTAGCTATCGGATGACACGCAAAACAGTCG
>NZ_JBAQPS010000067.1:0-5048 GCF_049305995.1 Sulfuricurvum sp. | reverse complement strand
CTGCAATGCATCGAGAGCTTGTTTTCCAAAGGAAGCCAGTAGTTCATCAGGGTAAAGACCCCTTTTTTCAACTCTCCCGTGTACCACGTCCCACCGATGATGGCGATTTTCTCTTCGATGTTAAACACGATGAAAACGTCGCTATTAAGCCCGTGCTCTTTCCATTTATGGTTCGTGATACGACTGGCACTGTAAAAGGTGAAATCGGGAGCAAAGCCGATCAAATCCTCAAAAGCAGATTCGATAAACATGTTTTTGACAAAATGGGACTGCCATGCGATTTCACTGATAAAACGGATAGATCGGCGGCTCGACTCGCTCGCCCCTGCAAAAACATCATTAACAAAGAGTTTTTTGCCGTTTAGATGCTCTTTGACCGTCCCCAGTAAATCATCCCATACGCGCTTGCTGAGGGGTTTATTCACCTCACCCCACGCGATGTATTCGTTCGATGGGAATTGATCGACGAAATATTTGTCTTTGGGACTTCGTCCCGTAAAAATACCCGTATCGACCATTACTGCTCCGCTGTGGGAGAGTTTCGCACCCTCATTCGCCAGTGCGTATTTAATCAACGAATCGTAATCTATATTACGATGGATCGCGTCAATGTGGGTGAGTCCTAATTCTTCTGCTGTAAGCCATGACATACGATGATTTTCCTTTGTTTTTGGGGTTCGTCTACGATTTCGTGCGCTAGGGCAAGCGCTTTGTCGATATGATCGACGATGTTCCATTCGCCGATCTCTTTAGCTAATCCTGATTTACGGATGTAATTGTGAACATTTTTATTGACCCCAGAGAGGATAAATACCGAATGCTGTGCATGAAGTTGATGGGTTAGTGTTTCAAGAGCGTGTAGCCCTGCTGCATCGACCATCGGAACATATCGAAGGCGCAAGATAAAGACCTTCGGCGGCGGATCGAAGAGCAATAGGGTATCGACCAACCTCTCCGCAATTCCGAAAAAGAGAGGTCCTTTGATCTCATAGACCTCGACCCCTTTGGGGATCACTTTTTTCGAGGTGGCATCGGGATCGTCATTCTCCTCTTCGTCGTCATCGTAGGATCGGATTTCGACCGCTCCCATCATCGAATGGATAAACAAGATCGCCGCCAATGCAATCCCTGCTTGGATAGCGACGTTCAAATCGACCAATACGGTGAGGGCAAAAGTGACGAACAGCACGGCACGATCAGCGCGCGGTGCTTTCATAATGGAGCGGATGTGTTTGATCTCCGACATATTCCACGCCACCACGATCAAAATAGCACTCAACGCCGCAAGGGGGATTTTAACGATCAATGGGGCTAAAAGGAGCATAAACCCAAAGAGCCACAGCGCGTGCATGATCCCCGAAATCGGCGATACGGCTCCTGTTTTGATGTTGGTCGCCGTTCGGGCGATGGCACCGGTCGCGGGTAATCCGCCAAACACGGACGAAGCGATATTAGCCACCCCTTGGGCTAAGAGTTCGGTATTGGGTTTATGTTTCGTCCCCGCCATCCCATCAGCAACGACTGCGGACAAGAGTGATTCGATGGCGGCAAGGAGGGCAATCGTCATCGCATCGGGAAACAAAAGGCGGATTTTTTCAAAGGTGATAACGGGGAAACTGGGACTGGGTAACATCGAAGGGATAGCACCGAAACGGCTCTCTATTGTCTCGATAGGGATATTGAGCACCCATACCGCCAATGCAGAGAGGATAACGACCACAATCGGACCAGGGATTTTAGGATAGTTGTTTTTCATAAGAATGATAATTCCGATAGAGATGAGGGCGACGACGACGGCGTAAGGGTTGGTTTGGTGTAAGTGTTGGACGTATAAGACCAGTTTATCGATGAAATCGGGAGGCATGGTTTGGATCGACAAACCGAAAAAATCTCTCAGCTGTGAAAAGAGGATAAGGAGCGCTATCCCTGAAGTAAAGCCGACGATCACGGGATAGGGGATAAATTTAATCAGTTCTCCGGCTCTCAAAAACGCCATAAGAACCAAAAGTATCCCCGCCATGATGGTAGCAAGTACCAACCCCTCATAGCCGTGCTTCATCGCAACAAGGGCTACGGTGACGATGAACGCGGCGGTCGGACCCCCGATTTGATAGCGGCTCCCCCCCATCAAAGAGATAATCAATCCCGCCACAATCGCCGTAAACACTCCCCTCTCAGGAGGAAGATTCGAGGCGATCGCAATCGCCATCGCCAGAGGCAACGCGACAATCGCAACGGAGAGACCAGATAGGGCGTCTTTGATAAAGTCGCTCCCCTCGTAGCCGTTTTTTTTGATGTAGGTGATAAGTTTTGGCTCTAAAAGCTTCTGTAAGCTTTGTTTCATCGGTTCAACCCTGATTGAGATTTGAAAGGTTACAGCAGATAATCTTAAGATTGAATTATGTTCAACTTATTAAAAAGTATTCATTTTATTGAACTCGGTTGTATTTATGTGATAAAATACATCAAAATATCTCTTTCGCATTAATTGCGAAAAGCTTTAGGGGATTGCAAAGGACATACGTGTCCTTGCCATCTAAACGGGCTTTGCTCGTTTAGATGTATAACATCAAATAAGAGGTGATACGTGAAAAGTGCGATTATGGGCGAAGTTACCCGAGTGAAAAAAGAGCTTTATCTCACGGCTTCCGCCAAATATTTCGATGAAACTGGATACAAAGAGTTCAAAATTACCGACCTCGCCAAAGAGCTTGAAACCTCCGTCGGAACAATTTACAATATGTTCGGCTCCAAAGAAGAGCTTTACGTCGAGTATTTGATCTTAAAATTAGAACGATTTCTCAAAAATCTGAACGATCATGAATCCTCCGATCCGCGAGAGAATTTAAAACTCTATTTGAAGTACAAATACGAAATCTTTTTACGGATCGATCAGCACCGAAATCAGCCCATCACAAACGATCCCTATTTTTTTCATAAGCTCGATGTCTCTAACCACAGCGTTGTCGCCGATATCTATAACTTTTTAGTACGTCAGTTTAAATTATTGCTCCCCCTGGAGCATACCAATCACATGCACGTCGCCATTTTGTTTAAAAAATTCTCCGACGGCTTTATCGAGAGTTATCTTTACCATGAGTTTGACACCTCCGGTATTATCGAAGAGACCATCCACTGGTTTTTTAACGGCGTCGGTCATAGCCCGGTTGCGAACAATGCAGGCAAGTAAACTCGTGAAATTCTCTTTTGAAACATTGACAGATATAGATAAAAATTTTGATGATGAGATGAACGAAGAAACCTCCATAAGAAGACGTCCTGCTACACAATATCCGGAGGGAAGAACATTTGGCGAATGTATCGAGGATGAGAAACGCTCCGTCCGTATGATCAACGGGCACTTTGTTCCGACCATACGAATCATAGATAAACCGTTTCGATTGCATCGAAACGAAGCACTTAAATATTACACCAAAAAATTGTAGAAGGTGTGGGAAACTCTCCCTTGCAAACAATGAAAAAGATTGTCTGAGAAGATTGAGATTTCCACCCAACAATCTCTTAAATCAGATTGCCCTTTTAAACTCAGGATACGCTTCAAGTCCGCATTCGCTGACATCAAGCCCTTGCTGTTGTTCCTCATCGGTTGCACGGAACGGAAATACTTTATTGATAAGATAAATAATAACAAACGAAACCGGAAATACAAAAAGTGCGATTTCTGCAATCCCTTTGAGCTGATTCAATAAAGTAATATTGTTTGCAACGTCGCTTGCGAAAATCCCGACAGCTAACGTACCCCAAATACCATTAACCAAATGAACCGACAATGCTCCAACCGGATCATCAATGCGCACTTTATCAAATAAAGGGATCGCAAGGACAACTAAAAGACCGCCGATAAATCCGACCGCTATCGCATCATAAAGAGAGAACAAATGAGCTCCTGCCGTAACCGCAACCAACCCGCCGAGTGCACCATTAAGGATCATCGTAATATCAAACAGTTTGTAGCGTATATAGATTAAAATCCCAGCGGATATTGCCCCTGCTAACCCTGCAAGATTGGTATTGAAAATCGTCAATGCGACACTATCTGCCAACGCTTTCGTCGAAATACCACCGACAGAACCGCCGTTAAACCCAAACCATCCGATCCAAAGGAGCATTGCCCCCAAAACAACGAGAGGGATATTGGATGCGGGGATAACACGCATTTGATCGCCGACATAACGCCCCCTGCGCGCTCCGATGACCAAAATGGCCGCGAGCAATGCCCATCCGCCCGTAGAGTGGATGACGGTAGAACCTGCCAAATCAACCATGTTAAGATCAAAAATGGTATCTTTGAGCCAATCGCTTCCCCAGCTGATGTTCACCGCGCTCGGATAGATGAATGCACCCATTACAACCGTAAAAAGGGTTAATGGCAAAAGACGGGCACGTTCACCCACACCACCGCTCATAATATTAATCGCTTTTCCGACAAACGCCATTTGGAACATAAAAAAGGCCCATTGGCTCATCGTTGTACTTTGAAAATCACCGAAAGCCAGATGAAATCCGACCAAAATAAAAGCCATCGACGCCACTGCGTAAATCATAACGTTCACCGTCAATACGCTGGAGACGTTTTTAGTTCGTACCAAACCAGCTTCAAGCATCGCAAAACCGGGAACCATTAAAATAATCAAAGTGATGGAAAAGAGGGCAAAGAGGGTATCGATAACATAAGCAGTATCCATGCAGCACCTTTAGTTTAAGATAAAGGTGTGCATTATATATCCAAATAAATGGATTTGAGAAGAATGATTGATTAATTTTTAATCAGTTGGAAGTATTTAATCTTAAAGTGCGGTTTACTGCACGTGGGCTTCGCGCCGAGCGAAACTCAGCGTTAGCGTAGCCGAAAGGGACTTTGTTCCTTCCGCGTGTTAAATTAAATCGCTTCGATATCAGTTTCACCCGTACGGATACGGACGATTTTGCTGATTTCACTTACGAAAATTTTACCATCACCAATTTTACCTGTACGTGCCGCTTCAACAACAGTATTCACAACTTGATCCACCATCGCATCATCGACG
>NZ_JBAQPS010000066.1:0-3176 GCF_049305995.1 Sulfuricurvum sp. | reverse complement strand
TTTTTACCGTTTCTCGGAGTTTTACTCTATCTGCTGATCGGACGAATGATGAAGCGTATCTCACCAAAAGAACATAACCAAGCGGATAGATACGATCATTTAACAAAACTAAAATCGCTTTTGGATGAAGGGATTTTGACACCCGAAGAGTACGAAGTGGAAAAAGAGAAGATACTAAACCGTTCGTAAACCTTCAAACGCACTCACCACCTGCCGCATTTTTAGCAACGAATCGGGATTGAGAGAGATCGAATCGATCCCCTCTTCAACTAAAAATCGGGTGATTTCAGGATAATCCGAGGGAGCTTGACCGCAGATTCCGATATATTTTCCCCGCTCTTTACACGCATGTATCGCCTGTGAGAGCATCCGTGTGACGGCAGGATTTCGCTCATCGAATACGGATGCGACCAAAGCACTGTCACGATCAACGCCGAGAGTAAGCTGAGTAAGATCATTAGAGCCGATACTGTAGCCGTCGAAAATTTCCAAAAATTGATCGGCGAGGATAACATTCGATGGGATTTCACACATCGCGTATATTTCCAGAGCATTTTCCCCTTGAACCAATCCCGCTTCGTTCATCACTGCGATCGCTCTGCGTCCCTCATCGGGTGTGCGGACAAACGGCAACATTACCTTCACATTATCCAGACCCATCTCATCACGTACTCTCTTCAGGGCTTCACACTCCCACTCAAACGCCTCTTTATACTCCGGTGAATAATAGCGGCTGGCTCCACGAAATCCAATCATCGGATTCTCTTCATCATTTTCATATGCCGCGCCACCGACCATGTGCTTGTATTCATTCGATTTAAAATCACTGGTGCGAACGATGACGGGACGTGGATAAAACGCCGCCGCAATCATCCCGACCCCTTCGGCTATTTTATCAATGAAAAAGCGCTTGGGATCATCGTATCCCCGCATCGCTTTTCGCACCCCTTTGAGTTCTTTTATCACTTTGCCTTGCGCTAGTTCCACCAGTGCCATCGGATGTGCCGCGACATAATGGGTGATGATAAACTCCATCCGAGCCAGCCCTACCCCATCATTCGGCAGACGTGCCACTCGAAAGGCGATATCGGGATTTCCCACATTCATATAAAGTTTAGTTTTGGTCGGAGCGAGTGACCCTAGATCGATCCTACTGATCTCATAACCCACGATCCCCGCATACACACGCCCGCTCTCGCCGTCTGCACAGCTCGCCGTCACTTCATCCCCATCGTGGAGTAGATCGGTCGCATTCACCGTTCCGACGATGGCAGGAACACCGATCTCACGCGCAACGATGGCGGCATGACACGTTCGTCCTCCACGGTTGGTAATAACCGCCGAAGCTTTTTTCATAATCGGTTCCCAATCAGGATCGGTAATGTCGGCCACCAAAACATCTCCGATATTAAACTGCTCCCCCTCATGTGGAGAGTGGATGATTTTAACCCTGCCTAATCCGATTTTCTCTCCAATCGCTTTACCACTGAGAAGCACTTTGGCATCGGTTTGGTTTAAATGGTATTGTTCCAAAGTGTTTGTATTTAGTTTTTGGCTTTGTACCGTCTCGGGACGGGCTTGAACGATGAACAGTTCTCCGCTAAGACCGTCTTTCGCCCACTCGATATCCATCGGACGGTAGACTCCCGCTTTTGTACTGTAATGCTCTTCGATGGTGAGGGCATAGCGTGCCAATGTCGCCACCTCCTCATCGTTAATCGAGAAATGATCTTGCCGCTCTTTAGGGGTAGAGAGATTCATCGTGTGATGACGCTCATCGTAGGTCATTGTAAGTGCTTTAGAACCGAGCTGCCGTTTTAGAATCGTCGTTTTGCCCTCACGCAATGTCGGTTTAAACACATAAAATTCATCGGGGTTCACCCGTCCGCCGACGATGTTCTCCCCCAGCCCGTAAATCGAATTGATAAGGATCAGATTCTCCGAACCGTTCTCGGTATCGATCGTAAACATCACCCCGCTAGATGCAAGATCACTCCGCACCATTTTCTGAACCGTCACCGAAAGTGCCACCGCAAAATGATCGTACTCTCTGCTGTGACGATAGCTGATCGCCCTGTCGGTAAAGAGCGATGCAAAACACCGTTTGACGTGCTCAATCAGCATTGTCTCTCCGCGTACGTTGAGATAACTCTCCTGCTGACCCGCGAAACTCGCATCGGGGAGATCTTCAGCAGTTGCGGAGGAACGAACCGCTACATCGACGGAGTTCATAACGTATTGCAGTTCCATCATTCGGTAGCTCTCGGCAATCTCTGCTTTAAGAACTTCTGGTATCTCTCCCGTAAGCATCAAAGAGCGAATAGCATCTCCGCATCGGTTCAGAGACTCAATATTACTTAAATCTACCCCTTCGAAGAAAGCTCTTATTTTAGGTTCAAAATGGTTGTGTTGGATAAAGAGACGATACCCATCAGCGGTCACAGCAAACCCCTCAGGTACTTTTACCCCCAGTGGTTTGAGTGAGCTAATCATCTCTCCTAATGAAGCATTTTTACCTCCGACAAGAGCAATATCCTCAATCCCCAATGAATCCAGAGTGCGAATATAATCCATAAAAACTCCTTTAGAAACAACACATTAGGATAGAATACCATACTATTTTTAATATCGCATCGGAAATTTTATGACACCTATCGTGCTCACCACTCTCAATGCCCGCTACGCCCACACTGCCTTGGGGCTTCGGTATCTTTATGCCAATATGGGTGAGCTGCAACCGATGACAAAAATCATCGAATTTACGATGAATGAGCAAATACAGAGTATTGCTGAAGATTTATTAAAACACTCTCCCCGTATTATCGGAATCGGAGTCTATATTTGGAACGCGTCACAGTGTTCAGAACTAATTCAAACCCTCAAAAAAGTCTCTCCTCAAACCGTTATCGTCCTCGGCGGGCCCGAAGCGGGACATCTGCCGCATCGTGTCGATCTTAGCCATGCCGATTACATCATCAGCGGCGAGGGGGAAGTGGCGTTTTATGAGTTGTGTAAGGAGTTACTAAACCCCGACTCTCCCGTCATCCTCGGGCTTGACCCGGGGATCCATCCCCAAGAAAAAAGCTGGATTCCCGCCTACGCGGGAATGACGAAAACCAAACCTCATTTTATCAAAGCCACTCTCCCCGATCTCAAATCGATTCACCTCCCCTACA
>NZ_JBAQPS010000065.1:0-7328 GCF_049305995.1 Sulfuricurvum sp. | reverse complement strand
CGCTTCCGAAGAGTTTACCGAATACCGCAAGGACGATGATCCCGCCGCAAATCAGCCATGCATCTACACTGTTGAGCAAACCGATTTCACTGCGTAATCCCGTTAGGGCGAAAAAGAGGGGCAATAGTACCAAAAGGCTGACGTATTCCAAACGCGGTGCGATGAGTTCTTTGAGTCTCGACAGTGCTGATGAGGGCATCATCGCCCCCGCCATAAATGCTCCGAACAGCGCATGTACCCCGATCGCTTCAGTCGCAAGAGAGGAGAGGAGGAGCAAGACGATAATAAACGACATCCCGTTCATACTGAGCCGTTCGCTCTGAGAGTGTCCGATTTTGGCGAAAAGGGGGCGTATGACGTAAAACATGATAACGACATATAAGGCGATTAGGAACAATAAGATGATGGAGGAACTGAGCGATCCTGAAATGGAAATAGCGATAATGAGGGCTAAAATATACCATGCCGTAATATCATCGGCGGCGGCACAGGTAATCGCCATGGAGCCATAGCGGGTATCACCGATATTTTTCTCTTTGATAATCCGTGCTAGTACAGGAAACGCGGTGATGCTCATCGCGATACCGATAAAAAGGGCAAAAGGGATAAAGGAGATATTTTTGGGTGCGAAGATCGGATAGAGCCAGTAGGCTAATGCCACCCCTAAGAAAAAGGGGAAAATGATACTGACATGACTGATAAACACCGAAGCACTCGATTGTTTTTTGATTTTATCAAAATCGAGTTCCATTCCTACTACAAACATAAAAAAGATTAACCCGAGCTGACTGATGAGATGGAGGTTACCGAGGGACTCTTTGGGAAAGAGGGTGATAAACATATCGGGAAATAATGCCCCTAATAAGGAGGGACCTAGGATAATCCCCGCCAATATTTCCCCCACGACGGTCGGTTGAGTGACAAAGGAGACCAGATAGCCAAAGAGTCGTGTGACGATCATGATAACGATAAACTGGATCAGCAACAAAGGGAGTGGATGCTGGAGCTGTTTGAGAAACGTATCGCTGAGTGTTGTCGGTAGCGACGAAGCAGCAGGGGCTATGACTTCAGAGAAAAGATGGCTCTCTAAAAGCGTTCCGTAGTGGAGGATGAGCGCAATGGCGATCCCGAAGAAAAGGATCAATGCCACATAGATTAAAAGTGTCTTTTTCATCCGGAAAGTGTAGCGCAGATCGTCTCAGGAAAGTATCAAGATAGTATTATTTTAAAGTATGAACAACACATCGGACATGACAAGTTTGCTCAAATCCATTGACACTTTTTTTCATGCCATCGGAAAAATCGATCATTCCGACATGCCCCTTGATTGATCCGTGTTCTACCCAGTAACAGCCTGATGCCGTATGAAAAAAAGCTATTGAAATTGCAGGTGTTCGTCTAGTATCTGTGATCGAGAGCAATTGTGATGCAGAGGGAATACGCCAGTCGGTATGATCGGCATAATCAAGTGTCTCGCAATACGCCATTGCACTTTTGTAGCTCATTTGCCGTTCAGCAGAGGAGGGATCATCTTGCCATAGCAGTTTTGTACTGTTTTGTACGACTGTATGACTTTTCGCATTGGCGATGAAATCTCCTCCATAAATCAACGTTGAAGCCAACGTAAGGGTAAAAAATAGTGTTTTCATGGTTAAATCTCCACTCTGCGTGATACCCCGATGAGTTTTTCATGGGGGAAATTGTAAAAACTGACGAAATTCGGTGATATATCTTTAATCATCGCGTATAATTTCCATACAAAGCGATTCGATACAATCTCCTCGTCACCGTAAAAAATAGTCCGTTCGTTAATATTCTTTTCTTTTAATATGGCTCCTACATTTAGCTTTTCCATATATCCTGCATGAATACTCATCACATCGAGCCCTTCACCGAGTGGTGAAATTTCGCTGCTGATTCCATGGGCTTCATGTGTGGTTTTGATCATGACAATAACGTTATAGTCATAGATGATTCCGTTTTGAAACATTGTTTTACTGATGTAAGCTGGGATAGCATCCCATTGACGTGCAAAGAACAGTGCCGTTCCGTCAATATGATCTCTAGTTCGATATTGCTTGGAGTATTCTTCTAAAAAATCTTCTTGATTAATTGGTTGAAGAGAAGCGTAAAGCCGTTTTTGTCCCTGTGTATAGATGACGATGATCAAGAGTGGTACTGATGCTAGAATCAACGACCAGTATCCACCGTGGGGAATTTTGAGCCAGCACGATACGAAAAATAAAAAGCTTAAAGAACCCGTTATGATTGCCAACCCCATTTTAAAATAATCACGTCGATACATGAAAATCATAGTGATTAAAATACCAGTGATGCTCATAGCCCCCGACACTGCCAAGCCAAATGCGGCGGCGAGTTTGGCTGATTCTTCAAAAATAAAGAGCACAGAGACCACGCAGACAAAGAGAATCCAGTTGATCGATCCGACATAAACCTGACTGCGCATCTCATCGGAGGTGTATTGGACGTTAAAATGGGGGAAGATTCTTGTTGTCATCGCTTGATACAACACCGAAAATACACCGCTGATCATCGATTGAGAAGCGATGACCGTCGCCATGATCGTCAAGATTAACATCGGTATATAGAGTGAGGGGATAAGAGTATGAAACATCTCAAAAAATGGATTTTTTACCGCTTCGTGTTGATCGATTAAAAATGCCCCCTGACCAAAATAGATCAGGATGAGGGAGACAAAAACAAAAATCCACCCTTTGAGAATCGGGGTTCGCCCCATATGTCCCATATCGGCATACAAAGCTTCACCACCCGTTGCACATAAAATGACGTCTGCTAAAACAATAAAAGCAATATAGGGGTGTTGGATGACAAACTCGATAGCATGAATCGGAGATAACGCTGTGAGTATTTCAGGAGAGTGGATGAGATAATAGCCTCCTCCAAGAGCCATCACGGAAAACCACATTACCATTATCGGACCAAATGCACTTGCAACCTTTTCGATTCCTTTACTCTGTACTGCGAACAATGCTAATGCAATTCCTGAGGCGATAAGGAGGGTAAGAAGCTGAGGAGTATTCTCATAACCGGGAATCAAATTGATCCCCTCTACGGCACTTAAGATACTGATCGCCGGTGTAATGATGGCATCTCCGATCAGTAGCGATATCCCGATATATCCCAAAGCGACGACGAGTAGACTCATACGCCCTTTTTTTAAGTAGGGGAGAAGTAATTGTACTAATACGACGGTTCCCCCTTCTCCACGTTTGGAGAGGCTGGTAGCTAGCCATGCATACTGTACGGTGACGAGTAAAATCAGAGTCCAAGCAATTAATGAGAGGATTTGAATAATCGTATCAGGTGAGGGGGTAACAAATAATAAAATAACCGCAAACGTATAGATGGGGCTGGTGCCGATGTCGCCATAGACGGCTCCTAATGATTTAACCACCATTAGTTCGTTTTGTATTCGCTCTTTTAGCGTCATTCCTGTCCTTTTGTACCACGAGTAATAGAACAAAATTATAGGTTTTTTTGTATCAGGTAAATCTCAGGATAATTTACAAAAGGATCAAGAAAATATTAAAAAGAGAAATCTAGTTATTCGTGATCGGTTCATTCATCCGATACCCCATTCCTGATTCGGTGACGATGTATTGAGGGATTGAGGGATTTTCTTCGATTTTTTTACGAAGTTGTGCCATAAAGACACGCAGATAGTGAGTTTCATTTCCATACCCTCTTCCCCACACATTTTCGAGTACAAACGTGTGGGTGAGCACTTTGCCTCTATTTTTGGCAAAGAGTGCTAAGAGCTCAAACTCTTTTTTAGTCAGTTTTATCGATTTGGAATCGATTGAGACGGTTTTGTTTGGAAAATTGATGGTTAGTTTTCCGATCGTTATCTCATTATGGAGTGATTCATCTTTGTCTCTGACACGGCGAGTCAACGCTTTTATCCGTGCGATCAACTCGCCAATACTGAAGGGTTTTGTGAGATAGTCGTCTGCTCCCATCTCCAATGCTTCAATTTTTTCTGACTCGATATCGCGCGCACTAACAACGATAATCGGTATATCGCTGAAAATTCTGGCCTCATGGATAAATGTTTTACCATCACCATCCGGTAATCCCAAATCAAGTAGGATGAGGGAGATTGGGTTTTGAGAAAGTGCCACGAGACCTGATTTAACCGAACTGGCTTTGATGAGTTCATATCCTGCCGCCTCCAAAGAGATACTCAACATTTTTTGGATTCCGCTGTCGTCTTCAACCAATAAAATAGCTCCCATTTTTACTCCTCTTTTGAATTCATGTGCATCGAATTGGACTCGATTGGAAGAGTAATCGTGAGTACAAATTCACCGTAGCGTTTTGTTGCGTTAATATTTCCCTTATGCGCTTGTATAATCCCTTTAATGATGGAGAGTCCTAAACCAGAACCTTTGACTTTCGCCGAGGTTTCTGCTCGATAAAATTTATCGAAAATATTGGAGAGTTCAGAGGCGTTAATATCACTGGGATTGCTAACACTAATTACGAGATTAGGTCCCCGTTTTGTGGCGTGAACGTTCACTTCTCCTGCTTTTGAATATTTTAACGTATTATCAAAGAGATTGAGCATTGCCTGCTCCAACAATGAAAAATCCCCTTTGAGCGGTGGGGAATCAATATCAAAGTTAAAATTCATATCCTCGCGTGGATGCTGTTTGAGAGCTTTTTGATAGGCGCTCCTGATAATATCCTCTACATCACACCAATCTTTTTTCAACTGCATCAATCCATTTTCCAGTCGTGCAAAATCAAGCAGATTTTTAAGTATCCGCTCCATCTCAAAAGCACTCTCTTCGATATTTTCCAGTAATTGTTTTTCAGACGCATCAGAGATAGTGACATCCGGGCTATTGATCGTACTCACCGACCCTAAAATCGCGGCTAAAGGGGTTTTGAGCTCATGATAAACCGAGTTAAAGAGTACGGAGGTTAGTTTTTCCGAAGCTTCCACCAGTTTGATATGTTGATTTTGTCGAAAAAGTCCGAATCGCCACAGCGAAACTGCCAGTGTATTCATAAATGCTGAAAGGAGTTCATACGTGGGAGCATCCAACAACGGCAATTCAACGGCAACAACAGCGACTGTTTTGTCAAACGCTTTAGAGGGGAAAAAGGTCATTTCGATATTTGGGAGGGTATTGGTAAATTTTCCGGCACTTTCACCGTTACGGTAAACCCATTGTGCGCAGGCTTGCTCATTAGAAGCGATGCGATAGTACTGACACTCTTCGCGACTTAGCATCTCACCATTTATGATTGCCGCTACGACTTGGAGATTATTCATTTCATCAGGAATAAAAACAATCGTTTTTGACTCGAAAATGGCATGAAGTTTTTTTACAGCATACGCTGAAGCATCTATCTCGTTTTCAAAATCTCCCAATCCGGTGCTCAGTTCATAGAGGCGTCGAAAACGGGTCTCTTCGGTTTTGATCGCTTTGTTTTTGGCTTTGATTCCATCAGAGAGTTTCCCTGCCGTGTAGCCGACAATCAAAAAGATGATAAACGAAAGGGTATAGCGAAGATCATTAACACTAAACGTATAGTAAGGTTCAATAAATAAGAAATCAAACAACAATACCCCGATCAGTGCGGTAAAAAAGGAGTAAGCTACTCCGTAACGGACAGCGGTGAAGAGTGTTACAAGGAGATAGAGGAGGGTGATGTTGACGATACCGAGCATCTCTTTACCTACAAAAGAGATACCTGTTATAGCCACTAACATTGCCAGTGAGTTCAGATAATAACGAAGATTATCTGATATTCCATGCATAGGGTTAATTTGCTCAAAAAGGTTAGGATGTTTTTTCTCAAACGGTACGATATCGATTATACAGGTGGGTTTGCGATCCATAACACTTTTCGTCAGATTGGGAAACAACAATCCGAAAAAGCGGCTTTTGGGTCGTGTCATGACGAGTTCAGTTATGCCATATTCTTCGATCGATTCGATTACGGCATCGATTTTATCTCCGGAGATTTTCGAGATAACAGTAGCTCCAAGTCGCTCAGCAAGACGGATATGCTTACGAATCTGAGCACTTTTTTGGGAATTTCCGGGGGCATCAGAGGTGATTTGTAGGGCTATAAGGTCGGCTTTTAGCGAATCACTGAGCCGTTTGGCATACCGTACCGCGTCCATCGACTCTTCATGATGATCGATGCAGACCATCACCGTATTGGTCTGGACTCTTCTGCCATCCCGTTTAGCAACCGAGTATTCATTAAGTTCATCACTCACTTTTAGTGCCGCTTTGCGAAGTGTTAGTTCACGCAGTTTACTCAGATTTTGTTCGGTAAAAAAGTTGTTAAGTGCCGATTCGACACGCTCTTGTGGATAGATTTTACCGTTTTTGAGCCGCTCGATCAACTCATCGGGAGGGGTGTCGATGAGTCGAAAACTATCCACCCGCTCAAGTACGCTATCAGGAACCGTTTCGACGACTCGAACATTGGTGAGTGAGTAGACGATATCGTTGAGGCTCTCGATGTGTTGGATGTTCATGGTTGAGATAACATCGATTCCGTGGGAGAGGATTTCGAGGACGTCTTGATACCGTTTTTCGTAACTGGAGCCTTGTGTATTGTTGTGGGCGAGTTCGTCGATCAGTACCACTTCGGGGTCACGTTTTAGGATCGCGTCAATATCCACCTCACCGAATTCTGCACGGCCGTAACGGATCTTTTTGGTGGGTATGATCTCTAAACCTTCGACTAACGATTCAGTTTCCTCACGTCCGTGTGCTTCGAGATAGCCGACGACGACATCGATACCGCTTTGTTGGAGTTGACGCCCTTTTGAGAGCATTGCGAATGTTTTACCCACTCCGGCAGCGGCGCCGAGATAGAGGATGAAATTTCCCTCTTCGGCTTTTTGTACCTCTTCGAGAAGCCTTTCGGCCTTAGATTTTAACTTTTCCAAATTCTCTGTCTAATGTTAGATTTAATGTTACGACATTTATTTTTTCTTCCCCTATGATACCCCAATATGGCTGTTGAGCATTTTTATGGATAGCTTCTATCATTTTGGACTCTTCAACTCCTCGTGCTGCGGCTATCCGTTTCGCCTGAATCGTTGCATTTGCCAGTGTGATATGGGGATCGAGTCCACTACCACTTGCCGTCACGGCATCCATCGGCACTTTCTGCGTATTACTTAAATTATTTTCTGTGCGATACGCTTCAACCCGTTCTTTTACCGCATCATGCAGTTTTTGACTGGTATAGCCCAGATTCGATCCGCTTGAAGACGTTCCGTCATATCCATCCGCTCCCGCCGCAGATGGGCG
>NZ_JBAQPS010000064.1:0-1905 GCF_049305995.1 Sulfuricurvum sp. | reverse complement strand
AAACCGAAGAAGATTGGCATTTTGAGCACAAAGCACGCCAACAACACGCATTGATGACAGCCGTATTGCCAAAAATCCAAGCAGCATTTGATGATTTTGAAAAATTATCAGGGCGTAAATACAACATCGTTGAAAGCTACCATATGGACGATGCGGAAGTAGCGGTTGTCTGTATGGGAACATCGGTTGAAACAGCTCGTGAAGTGGCTCTCGAGATGCGTGCACAACACGGTATTAAAGCAGGTGTCATCGGTATTAGAGTATTCCGTCCGTGGCCATTAGAGCAAATGGCAGCTGCATTGAAAGATGTTAAAGCGATCGGGGCATTGGATCGTTCAAGCCCACATGGCGCAATGGGTGCATTATTCAATGAATTGTCTGGTTCATTATTCAACACTGATACAAAAGCAGTGCTTACTAACTATATTTATGGGTTAGGTGGACGTGACTTGACTAAAGCACACTTAGTAGGGATCTTTACTGAACTCAAAGCAAATGCGGATGCACTCAAACCGACTACTCCGTTGCAACAATATATCGGTCTTCGCGGACCGAAACTCTCTTTTTTCTAAGGAGCCAATGTGTCAGAAATGAAAAAAATTAAAAACCTCAAAGAGTTTTCCACTTCGGCGGATCGTTTTGAAGGAGCTAATCTTCTTTGCCCGGGCTGTGCCCATTCGATTATCGTTCGTGAAGTATTGAATGCTACTAATGATGATTTAATTCTTGCAGCATCAACAGGATGTTTGGAAGTATGTACGGCAGTTTATCCGTATACCTCATGGGATGCTTCATGGATTCACATCGGATTTGAAAATGGTTCATCTGCGGTAGCGGGAGCTGAGGCGATGTACAAAGCGCTTAAAACCAAAGGGCGTTTGAAACAACCGGATCGCACCCCTAAATTTGTCGCATTTGGCGGTGACGGTGCGACGTACGATATCGGATTCCAATGGATTTCCGGATGTTTCGAACGTGGACATAACATGATGTACGTTTGTTTGGATAACGAAGTGTATGCAAACACGGGCGGACAACGCTCTTCATCAACTCCGATCGGTGCATCAGCAACAACGACTCCTGCAGGACGTATCAGTTACGGTGAAAAACGTAATAAAAAAGATATGATGGCAATTATGGCGGCACATGGTGCTCCATACGTTGCACAAGTCGCTCCGAACAAATGGAAAGATATGGTCGCCAAAATCCAAAAAGGATTTGCAGCTGAAGGTCCGGTGTATATCAATGCGATGTCGGCATGTACAACCGAGTGGAAATTCGCCCCTGAAGATACTATCGCTATCTCTGATTTGGCAACGGATTCATTGGTTTTTCCATTGTATGAGATTATCGATGGAACACAGCTAAATATTACCTATCGTCCAAAAAATATTATTCCAGTACGTGATTATCTCGGTGCGCAAGGGCGTTTCAAGCACCTTTTCACCAAACAATACGAATACCTCATCGATGAGTGGCAAGCTCGTGTCGATGCAAAATGGGATTATCTCCAACGTCGTGAAGAGGCAAGTGTTTAAAAAATATTATTATATACGCCAACGGAGCAAAGCCCCGCTTGGCTACGCTAACGCTGAGTTCTCTTCAGCAGAGTGCTCACGTGCAGTAAACCGCACTTTATAAATCCCCCTTTACACATTTTGGAACTCTCTTTGCTTTATCCTTTTACTTAACACTATTGGATAATCTTATGTATAGAATGACCTATAACCATTTAAACACTTCAGGATGTTCTGCGCGTGGCATTGCCAAGCGTGAAAGCAAAGAAGAGCTTCTAAAACTTGCCGAAGAACTCAAAGAGACGATTTGTAATGTCGAAATTCGCCCTATCGAAGGGACGATTGAAAAACGGCTGCCGATGGAGCTTTTCGTCAATATGAAAGAGTT
>NZ_JBAQPS010000063.1:0-2047 GCF_049305995.1 Sulfuricurvum sp. | reverse complement strand
CTACAATTTGTGTTTGATCCAAAGAATTATTGTCCGAAATATAAATAGGTATATCAAGAGGAGCAACTTGAGGAATTAAATCAAATAATAATTCCTCTAATACTTTTGCACGATTATAAGTTGGTATACATATGGCTAATTGTTTGTTCACTTTTCTTCCTCTATTCTTATTATGATATTTTTACTAATATTTTTATTGAATTCAAAATATCTTCCAATTCTTTTTTTGATTTAAAAATAGCATTCAACATATTAATAGCCAACTCCTCATTATCTTCATAATCATGTGCTATTTCATTTCTAAGATCTCTTAACTCAAACCACTCATCAACATCAATTATCTCCATTTTTTCAAGTTGATTTAAGATGTCCAAAAAAGGTTTATCAATATTTTCACCCTCATATAATAATACTGCTTTAAAAAGTTTTGCACCCATACAATCTTGAAGTTTTGAAAATCTATAGATGATTTGGTCGCTGTATGCTAGACATTCAACACTTTCTACGATATCTGCAAAACTATCTTTATCTATCGGAAAACTATAATTCTTTTGAAGTGCAACGAAAGCATTTTCAAGCCTCAAAAGATGTTTGTAGCTTTCAGATAAATTGTCAGCTACTTTTTGTTTATAAACTAAAGTTTTATTCCCCATTGTATCGCCTCCTTTTCTATCAATCTCGTACTATCTGTATTAAAAACTATGTCTATTTTTTGCTCACCTAGTTCTCGTTTTATTCTTGAAAGAAACTTCAATTTTTTTTCAAAAATATTTGTGTGTTCTTTTAAAACTATATACAAATCTATGTCTCCACCTTTTTTGCTATCATCCACACGACTCCCAAAAAGATATATTTCACCATTTTGAAAAAACTCATAAAAATATTTTTTTATGACTTGTTTATATTTTACTGATAATCTCATACTTATAATCCTCGTGATTTTTATATCTCTTAAATATCACCATCACCCACGGTATTCCCCAGACAAAACTACTCAAAAAACCTAAGAAAAAGTAGTCAAACGGTAAAAAGATAGCGATAAGTAATGTTGTTAAACTTATATATATCCCACTAACAAATGATGGTATCACGAGTGGTTCTTCCTTATGTGCCCTCATGTAGACGGCATATCCGCTTACGATGATTTGCAATAACCAACCCGTAGAAATAATCATAAGTGAAAAGGAGCTCACAAGTCTTTCATCAAATGGAACATATTCTTTGAAAACTGTGATGATTGTAAAAAGTGTAATTAATCCAAAAATATATGTAACAACCGATAAAATCAAATGCTTTTTGAAAATAGGGTCAAGTGTCTCATAATCTTTTTGACTCACGAACATATTCATTTTAGGTATGATAATAGTCATCCAAATATTGGCTATTCCAAAAATAGCTGTACAGACTGCAATACTAAGCCCCACCTTGCCTGCTTCCACCGCTCCATAATAATGAAACGCTATGGGAGTAAAGATAGAAAATATAAAATATCCACTCATCCAACTGATAGCATATTTACCCACAAAGGGAAGTATTTCACTCTTCCAATCATGAAAAACACTAGCACCAAGTTTATAGAGTTGTTTTAACATATTCGCATATCGATAGAATATAAGTAGCATTCCACTTAATGCACCTATACAAAGTGAAACTGCCAACGCATAAAGCTCAAACCCACTCAATAAAAGAATCCCGGTAGATAAAATTGTAACAAATGAGATCAAAAATCTTATTTTTTGAACGTCTCCAACACTATTACAACCCTCTATAAACGAAAGCAACATACTATTTACAAAAACAAATACCGAAGCCAACCCATAGATGACCCATGGTAAAACCCAATGTATTTGAGTCTGCTTTTGATCAAGCATCACAAATCCAACCACCAAAATAATAGGAAAGGCTATAAGCCCCATACCGCCTGACCATTTCATCGCAAAGCGTAATAATGTGGCTAATCGTTCTAAATGTTTTTGACTTCCTGATAATGTTTTATCGGATTCAAATTTCAAATGAGCAAATTCATGTGCTGAGAACTGAAGTAAAA
>NZ_JBAQPS010000062.1:0-6449 GCF_049305995.1 Sulfuricurvum sp. | reverse complement strand
CGGCGGCGGTAGATCGCTTCACGGGCGAGATGATAGGCGTAGAGGAGGCGCGATTTGTTGAAAATAGCGCTTTGGGACGAATTGACGTATTTGGCTTGATGCCCCGTGATGGTGCGTCCGCCGAATCCGACAATGGCACCGCTGGTGGAGTGGATGGGGAAGGTGATTCGTTCGATAAAACGGGCAAATAGCCGTCCATCATCCCCCCGTCCGATAGCACCTTGCTCGAGCGCTTCAGCGGATGAGAGTTTGCGCTGTTCTAAAAATCGGAGCGTCTCAGGGGAAGTAGGGGCATACCCGATCCCAAATCGTTCGATACTGGAGGCGTAGATACCCCGCTCGTGGAGATACTCCATGGCATCTCGTTTCTCTTCGAGGAGTTTTTGATACCAGTCGTTGAGGGTTTCTAGGAGATTAGAGCGTTTTTTTTGCTTGGTATCGTCGGTATAGTGGAGGCTGAAATTGTTCGATGCGGCCAGTTTTTCGATCGCTTCGGGGTAGTTGAGCTTTTCATACTCCATGACGAATTTGATACCATCACCGTGCGCACCGCATCCGAAGCAGTGATATTGCTGGCGGGTCGGATTGACGGTGAAGCTAGGAGATTTTTCATCGTGAAACGGGCAAGGTGCTTTGAAGCTGCTTCCGGCACGCTTGAGCTCAATATAGGAGCCTACGACGTCGACAATGTCAAGTCGGGCTTTGAGAGCCTCGATGGAGTCTTGGGTTATCATGGTTTGATTTTAGCGAAATGGGGCTTTGATTCTTATAGATTTAAAAAATCACGAGTGATTTGGAGCTTACTGCTGAAGTAAACTTAGCGTTAGCGTAGCCGTCGGGATTTTATTCCGATGGCGTTTTTAAATAGACTATGCTATAATTCCACTTCGAAAATTTTAAATAGAAAGTAGGTGATGTGAATGCCTGGAATTATCTTACGCCAAGATGATAACTTTGATGCTGCTTACCGTCGTTTCAAGAAACAAACAGATCGTAATCTGATTGTTACTGAAGCCCGTGCTCGTCGTAACCATGTTACAGAGACTGAAAAACGTAAACAGTTCAAAATCAGCGCTCGCAAAAAGATGTTAAAACGTCTCTATATGATGCGACGTTACGAATCTCGCCTGTAACTCCTTGCGCTTCGGCGCTTGGGTTACACCTTCTCATTCCTCCATTTTTTTTCTCTGTAACAAAACCTTTACTAACCCTGTGATAAACTTAGTGTAATAATTTCTGCACAAGGCTATTCTATGCTCTTTAGCGCACCTCTTAAAAATAATTCCAAAAAAATCATGCTCTTAGGCTCCGGCGAACTCGGTAAAGAGGTCGCGATCGAAGCACAGCGTCTCGGTATCGAAGTGGTTGCAGTAGATCGTTATGCACATGCTCCTGCTCATCTTGTCGCCAACCGTTCACATGTTGTCAATATGCAAGACAAAGAAGCGGTTTTAAAAATTATCCGTAAAGAGAAACCCGATTACATTCTCCCTGAGATCGAAGCGATTAGTATCGATGCGTTGTTTGCGGCTGAAGCGGAAGGGTTTTGTGTTATCCCCAATGCCGAAGCGGTCAACAAAACGATGAACCGCAAAAACATCCGCCGTTTCGCGGCAGAAGAGTTGGGTCTTAAAACAAGCCGTTATCATTTTGTGAGTACCTACGAAGATATGTGCACTGCGGCAGATGATGTAGGATTTCCGTGTGTGATTAAACCGGTTATGAGCTCTTCGGGACATGGACAAAGTATCGCCCACAGCCCGTTTGATTTGGAAAACTCATGGGAGATCGCCAAAGAGGCACGCGGAGATGCGAGTGAGCTGATCGTCGAAGAGTTTATCCGTTTTGATTATGAAATTACTCTCCTTACGGCGCGCAACGGTGTCGAGACAGTATTTTGTGAGCCGATCGGGCACATCCAAAAAGACGGCGACTATATCTACAGCTGGCAACCGATGGAGATGTCGAAAAAGGCATTGAAGCGTTCTCAAAAGATCGCCAAAGCGATTACCGACGGTTTGGGCGGTAAAGGGCTATTCGGCGTAGAGTTGTTTGTGAGCGGCGATGAGGTCTATTTCAGCGAAGTGAGTCCGCGCCCGCACGATACAGGGATGGTAACGCTGATCACCCAAAGTCAAAGCGAATTTGCCCTTCATGTACGTGCCGTATTTGGATTGCCGTTAGGCTTTACGTTCTACGGTGACGGTGCGAGTGCGGCATTTAAATCCACGGTTGAATCGCATGAACCGGTGATCGACGTTGCTGATGAGCTGTTTGATGATAACAGCTTTGTCCGTGTATTCGGAAAACCTGAAGCGCACGTCGGACGACGTATGGCGGTGGTTTTAGTGTTTGACAAAGTGAATAAAGCGATGAAGAAAGCGAAAAAATTGATTCAAAAGATCAAAGACGCATAGCCTCGTCATCCCCGACTTGATCGGGGATCCATCCAAAAAAAAACTGGATTCCCAATCGAGTTGGGAATGACGGAGAAAAAATGAAGATTGTAATTTTAGATGCACTAACCTACGGTGATACCTCGTTAGCGGGATTTGAATCTCTCGGAGATGTGGTTGTTTATCAGACTACATCTGCCGATGAGTCAGAAGAACGTGTTCGTGATGCTGAAGTGATTGTTACTAACAAAGTCGTTATTAACGATGCCGTAATGGAATCCGCTCCAAATCTCAAACTCATTTGTGTGGCGGCGACGGGGATGAATAACATCGATCATGAAGCGGTGGTACGTCGTGGCATTAGTGTCAAAAATGTGGCAGGTTATTCGACTGATGCTGTCGTTCAACACACGTTTTCTATGTTGTTTTATCTAATGGGTCACAGCCGTTATTACGATGAATATGTGAAAAGCGGTGAATGGCAGAATGAAGCGGTATTCGCCCATATCGGTCCCTCGTTCAGTGAACTGCGCGGGAAAACGTGGGGGATTATCGGTCTCGGTGAGATTGGACGAAATGTGGCACGAATCGCATCAGCGTTTGGTGCTAACGTCTGTTATTATTCCACTTCGGGTAAAAATGAGAATGTAGATTACGAGAAAACGACCCTTAGCCGTTTGATCGAAAACAGCGATGTCATCTCGATCCATGCACCATTGAACAAATCGACGGAGAATTTGGTCTCCCACTCCGAACTGTTGCAGATGAAAGACGGTGCGGTATTGCTCAATCTCGGACGGGGAGGTATCGTGGATGAGGATGCCCTCTCGGTTATTATCGATGTGAAACCGATCTTTGTCGGACTCGATGTTCTCTCGAAAGAACCGATGAAAATACCTCACCCTCTTTTGGCAGTCAAACACCCTGAGCGTCTCTATATCACTCCCCATATCGCATGGACATCCCGCGAAGCGAGAGCACGCCTGATCGCTTCTACGATAGAGAATATCAAAACATTTGTAACAGCGTAGGCAAAAAGAAAGCGATCCCTAAAAATACGACAGACGTTGTAAATACCTCCACCGTCACGGTACGAGGTGAACAGTTATAGAGGGATGCAAGATTGACGTTCGCCACGGCGAGAGGAACAACCAGTTCTAAAAATAAAATCCCTTTTACCGTAGCATCCATCTCAACCATCCCTAACACAACAAACGCGATCACGGGTATTAGGACAAATTTAGTTCCGTTGACCCATGCGGTGAGTCGCAGGTTTATCTCTCCTAATTTAATCCCGTACAGATATATCCCAAACAACACTAACTGCATGGTCATGGAGGCATAGGCTCCCATCATCAGTGTTTTATCGACCGCAGGGCTGGGGATGTATCCGATGAGATTCAGGGCAATAGCTACTATCGCCGCCCAAAGAACGGGGAGTTTGAGGATATTGATAAGCGAATCACGTACACTGAACTCTCCGCGTGAATAATAAAAGACTCCGATGGTATAGACCACAAAAACATTGACGAGATTGATGAGGGTGAGATAGGGGACACTCATTTCTCCAAACAGTGCAATCCCCAGCGGGATACCAAGATTCCCCGTATTTCCGATCAGTGCCGCGACAGTGCCGATGGAGCGCTCTTTGGGATTATCGAAAAGCATTTTAGCCAAAGGGATCATCAGCAACAGCGCCAAAAGGGAAATCCCCAGATAGAGGGCGGGAGCAAAGAGAAGCTCCGTATCGATAGGGCGTTTGAGCAATCCCCAAAAGGTGAGAAAAATCTGTAAAAAATAGACACTAAGCAGAGTGATGGTGCGATCATCGATTTTTTCTTTGAACGTCCATTTCGCACCGAAACCGACAGCGATAAAGAGGTAGATACCCAAAAGGGAGAGGATGGTTTCAGTACTCATTCGTCATACACATTTTTACGATGGGCTATTTTTGAAATCAACATTAAATCGTTTTCGAGGTAGAACACCACTCGATAATTTCCGGCGCGAAGACGATAGGCTCCATCAAATGGTGTTTTGAGCTTTTTGATTTGTGTTAAAATCGGTTCTTCGGCAAAGCGTTCAATTTTATCGAGTATATCTTTGACATCTTTTTTATCGATTTTTGAAAGTTGTTTGAGTACTTTTGAATCGTAGTCGATGTTATACGCCAAGAGCTTTTCTCATATCGGCATGGGAAATCGTCTTTAGGGTTCCCATCTTGTATTCTTGTACTGTTTTAGTAATGGCTTGAACATCGAAGTAATCTTGCAATGCTTCACGGATTACTTGAGTCTTTTTTTTCCCTAACTCATGAGCGATTTGTGAAAGTTCATCGATAAAATTTTCATCGAGTGTTATGGTCATTTTTTTGGTCATGGAATAACCTTTTGTTTAGTTACCATATTTTACCATACTTTTTTATCCTTAAACTTTTTATCCCCACCATCCACTTGATAAACTCCTAAAACCCCTTTCGCTACAATCTTGCATGAATAGAGATTGCATCTATTGTGATGAAATAATAAAGGATGCAGATGTCCAAAGTATTGATTATCGGTAGTGGCGGTGCGGGATTGGTAAGCGCACTCTCTGCTCGTGAGCGCGGTGCTGAGGTGATTGTCGCTTCTAAAACCCTTCCGACCCGTTCCCAAACCTCGATGGCACAGGGGGGAATGAACGCGGTTTTGGACTCAAATGACAGCGTTGAAGCCCACATCGCAGATACTCTTAAATCCTCCGCCGGATTGGGAGATGAAGAGCGAATTACCCTGATGTGTGAAAAGGCTCCGGAGGCGATTCGATGGTGTAATAGCATCGGTTTGCCGTTCAGCCGTGATGAGGGGGGAGAGATTGCGCGCAGACGACTCGGCGGAGCAAGTGCGCCACGCGCGTGTTATGCGCAGGACTATACGGGATTAAAACTTCTTCATACCCTCTACGATCAGTGCCTTAAAGCAGGGATAGAATTTAAAAACGGTCGCTTTTTGCTCAATCTGATCACGGATAATGAGACTAACCGCGTGTTAGGTGCGACGCTTTTGGTTATAGAGAGCGGTGAGGTGGAAGAGATTCGAGCCGATGCCGTCATCCTCGCTACAGGCGGGTATGGCAATCTTTACGGCAAACACTCGACCAACTCAGTGCAAGCGAGCGGGGATGGATTGGCGGCGGCAGTTCGCGCGCGGGCAAAGCTCGCCGATATGGAGTTTATCCAATTCCATCCCACAGCTCTGAAAGGCTCATCCATTTTGATCAGTGAAAGTGCTCGCGGTGCAGGGGGACATTTGCTAAACGCGCAATTAGAGCGTTTTACCGATGAACTGGCTCCCCGCGACGTTGTGGCACGTGCCATCCATGATGAGATGGCTAAAAGCGGAAGCGTCTATCTCGATATTCGCCATTTGGGAGAGGAGTTTATCAATCATGAGCTCCCTCAGGAACGAAAGTTAGCACAAATTTATGAAGGGATCGATCCCATCCATGATCTGATACCGATCAAACCCTCTGCCCACTACAGCATGGGGGGGATTGAAGTCGATGTAAAATGCATGAGCTCCGTGAATGGATTGTTTGCCGTCGGTGAGTGTGCCAATCACAAAACGCATGGTGCTAACCGTTTAGGGGGGAATTCGCTTTTAGAATTGGTCGTGTTTGGACGCGAATGTGGTAAAAATGCGTCTGAATACGGAGACAAACATCCTGCCCCTGCTGTGGAAAATACACAGTTAGCCAAAGATACCAATTTTGTACGCGGAGTGATGTATTTCACCAATCAAATCGATTTTTATCAAAAACAGGAGATGTTAGCGAATATCTTCTATAACAACGTCGGTTTGGTACGGGATGATATGGGACTCAAAGCGGTTCTCGGGGCGATTCGACAGATGCAGAAAGAGTTGCCGTTTATGGGACCGCGTGACAAATCGAAAATCTGTAATACCAATTTAGTCGAATTTATCGAGTTTGGAAATAAGATTGAATTAGCTGAGATTATCGTTGTGTGTGCGATCAGCCGTGTCGAAAGTCGAGGGGCGCATTACCGCATCGATG
>NZ_JBAQPS010000061.1:0-27731 GCF_049305995.1 Sulfuricurvum sp. | reverse complement strand
CTGATGATCAAAATGGGGACGTTAGGTAAAGCATACGGGAGTTTCGGTGCTTATGTTCTCTCCTCACGCCACCTCAGTGAGTATCTCATTAATCGCGCTAAAAATGTGATCTATGCAACGGCACCTTCGCTGTATGATACGGCGCTTGCCCATCATGCATTGGAGTATATTCAATCCCATACCGAAGAGTTACGTGAGCAAATAGTGATTCGTCAGAGGATTGTTAAAGAGATACTGGGTATCGAGCGTGCAGGGTTAATAGTCCCTATTGAGATAGGCGATAACCGTGAAGTGATGCGATTGCAAGAGATACTCAAAAATGAGATGCTAACACACGTCGGAGCGATTCGGCAGCCGACGGTCAAAAAAGCGATACTTCGTCTCATTGCACGACTTGAAATAGACGAAACACATTTGATTCGGGTGTGTGAGCGATTAACGCAGATTTGGGTAAAATAGCATCATGAATACGATTCATATCGATCAGCTCAAAATTACTCATGATAGTAAGGTGTTGGTGGATATTGCATTTGAGATTCGGTGCTCATTGGCATTGGTGGGCGAAAGTGGGAGCGGTAAGTCGCTTACCCTGAAAGCTCTTTTGGGACTTTTGGATCCGGCATTAGATGTTGTGATCGAAAAACGGTGTGATTTTGAGTGGCAGCGCGGTAAAAATATCGCGCTAGTTCCTCAAAACCCGTTTACGGCACTCTCTCCGCTTACACGGATAAAAGATCAAATGTTCTTCCCAAAAGAGCAAAGCCATGAGTTATTTACCCTGTTGGGATTGGATGAATCGCTCTTAGAGAGGTTCCCGCCGGAACTCTCAGGTGGGCAGCTTCAGAGGGTAGTGGTTGCTATAGCATTGGGTTCAAATCCTAAGCTCTTGCTTCTAGATGAGCCGACAACAGCACTCGATCCTACCTCTAAAGAGACGATGATCGCACTGCTGAAAACATTGCAAGAAAAAATGGAATTTAGTATGTTATTTGTGACCCACGATATGGGGGTCGCATCAGCACTTTGTGAAGATATCTGTGTCTTGAGAGAGGGCAGAGTGATCGAACAAGGGAAAATTGATACCGTGAAACGTGAACCAAAAGAAGAATATACCCAAGCGTTAATCGACGCTGAATTTAAAACCAGGGGATTTAGAAATTGATCAACTCCTATGAAGAAGTACCGCTAAGGGTGAGAATGAAAAAATATTTTTTGATTACAGTCGGGATTGTTGTGATGATACCGATCGTTTTTTTAGGGTATCTGATTTACTCGTTTGAGTATGAAACTCAAAAACTGATTCAGTATCAACCTCGTCTAACCACCGAAGTGTATGATTGTAATGGAAATAAGATTGCTAATTTGTTTAGTGATGAACATCGTTATTATGTTTCATATGAAAATATCCCTCCTCGTTTGATTGAAGCTCTTTTGGCAATTGAAGATACGATGTTTTTTGAACATCAAGGGGTTAATCCTGATGCTGTTATGCGTGCCATCATTAAAGACGTCAGCGCCGGAAAGCTCAAGGAGGGGGCAAGTACGATCACTCAGCAACTTGTTAAAAATACCCTTTTGACGCGTGAAAAAAAATTCTCTCGTAAATTTAAAGAGGTTCTTTATGCTATTCGGATTGAGCAAGAACTCTCTAAAGAGCAAATTTTAGAGCGTTATTTCAATGAAATTTATTTGGGGCACGGATATTATGGTATTAAGACAGCATCGGATGGTTATTTCCGTAAACCACTTAAGGAGTTGACTCTTAAAGAGATGGCGATGTTGGTCGGTTTACCTAAAGCACCAAATTTCTATTCTCCAACTCGCAATTACGAGCTTTCATTAGGTCGTGCAAACCGTGTTATCGGTCGTATGCACGAGCTAGGATGGATCGATCAAGCAACCTATGATAAAGCAACTCAGGAACGTCCGAAAGTCTATAATGATACACTGAGCAAAAATTCTGGTCCCTACATCATCGATGAAGTAATGCGTCAATTGGGTGATGCATTCCCTGATATTCGCAGTGGCGGCTATAAAATTTACACGACGATTGATATGAGATTACAAGAGGCTGGGTATAAGGCACTTCAATCAGGGCGTGAAGAGATTCTAAAACGGGCACAGGAATCGGGTGATTTGGATGAGAATATGCAACGGCAACTTAATGGTGCCTTAGTAAGTCTTAATCCTCATACTGGTGAGATATTAGCGATGGTAGGGGGATATGATTATTCTTTAAGCCCTTTTAACCGTGTTACGCAAGCCAAACGTCAGCCAGGTTCAGCTTTTAAACCGTTTATTTATCAAGTGGCATTGGATAGTGGAATGTCTCCCTCATCTATGGTGCCAGATATTGCCCGAACGTATACCTATGCAGGTGAAGATGGAGAAGAAAAAACGTGGAAACCGAAAAATTATAAAGATGAGTACAAAGGGATGGTCACTATCCGTGATGCTTTGACTCACTCTCGCAACCTTGCAACTATCAACATGGTTAGCGATATGGGATTTGGAAAAATTACTGATGGTCTAAGACGTTATGGAATTACCGAAAATCTTCCGCCGGATCTTTCGATTGCTCTTGGGACGATTATGATATCTCCGATTGATTTAGCGAAGTATTATACGATGTTTTCCAGTGGAGGTGCATTGACTAATCCTATCCTTATCCGTCAGGTGATCACCCCTAAAGGGGAGACGATTCGTTATGAAAATAAAAGCCGTCAAGTTAATACTCCTGAACAAATTTATTTGATGACATCAATTCTTAAAGATGTAGTTAGTCACGGTACAGGAACTAGTGCACGTGTTGGAGGGATAGAAATTGCCGGTAAAACGGGGACAACCAATAAAAACGTTGATGCATGGTTTGTCGGCTATTCTCCAACCGTAGAGACGGTTGTATGGTTCGGACATGACAACAACACCCCTATGCGCCGCAGCGAAACGGGCGGACGTGCCGCAGCACCAGTTTTCCGTTATTACTATGAAGATATGTTACGTATTTATCCAAATACTAAACGTTATTTTGATCTCCCTGCAGGAGTGTATAGAGCTCCTAGTGGTGATGAAAATGGCACGGAGGCATTTACCGATACTTCAGCGGCTCCTGATGCAACGCAGGAAGAGGCACCGAAAACGGAAGAAAAACTACTGTTTTAATTGTAGATTTGAACGCCAAAGGAATAAAATCCCTTTGGCTACGCTAACGCTAAGTTTACTTCAGCAGTAGGCTCAAAATCATACGATTTTTATTTCTTTTTGGTTGCTGATGAGAGGTAAAGCCATACGGTTCCTCCGATAAGGAGGAGCATGAGGGGAGCGAGATAGGGCTTATCGGCTACCATATCGTATCCCTTGATAAGTGCTCCTCCGAAAAGATAACTTCCCCCCCCGACCACTACCGCCCATATAACTGCACCGATGGCATTGTACGCACTAAATTTCCAAAAATCGTACTTGGTCAATCCGATGGCTAAAGGGACAAGCGTTTTAAGCCCGTAGATAAACTTTTTAACAACGATGATCCATGAGCCGTTGCGTTTAAGGAGGAGGTGGGAAAATGCGAGCTTTCGACGGTGCTTTTTAAAGTACTCCATCATTTCACGCTTATGGTAGCGGGACATATAAAACATCAACGAATCCCCAATGAAATTGGCAATCATAGCGATCGTAATAGAGAGCGATATATCCATTTTTCCCATAAAGCTGAGAACCCCCGCACCGAGGAGTGCAACAAATCCCCCACCCAATGAGTAGAGGAATAAAACGATATATCCATAGGTTGATAAATTAGTGAGCATGTCATCCATAAATTAGAGTTTCCTTATTTTTGCTATTTCATCGCGCAGTCGCGCGGCTTCTTCGAATTCGAGTTTTTTGGCCGCTTCTTTCATTTTGAGGTTCAGCTCTTCGATCAGTTTTTTCCGCTCTGCCGCAGGGAGGGTTTTTGCTTTTTTAGAGCGGTTATACAAGTCACCTACATCTTCGAGTTTGAGATTCTCATCGAGTGAGCGTTTGGTGGTCGTCGGGGTAATGCCGTGTTCGGTGTTAAATGCCTCTTGGGTTTCCCGTCGTGCCGTTGTTTTGGCAATGGCACGCTCCATCGATCCGGTGATCTTTTGGGCGTACAAAATGACCCGTCCGTGTTCATTCCGCGCGGCACGTCCGATGGTTTGAATGAGGGCGGTTTCGGAGCGGAGAAATCCCTCTTTGTCGGCATCTAAAATCGCTACGAGACTCACTTCGGGGAGGTCAAGCCCCTCACGGAGGAGATTGATCCCGATAAGGACGTCGAAATCTCCGACACGCAATCCCCGTATGATCTGATTACGCTCTATTGCGTCGATCTCCGAGTGCATGTATTGCACCTTGATCCCCAAATCGGCGAGGTATTTGGTGAGGGCTTCCGCCATTTTTTTGGTTAAAACGGTGACGAGGACACGATCCCCAAGGGCGACTGTTTTTTTAATCTCATCGTGCAGATCTTCGACCTGATTTTCACTTGGTTTTATCGTGATGATTGGATCAAGAAGCCCCGTAGGTCGGATGATCTGATGGGCAATGGTGGTGCTGATCTCGATCTCTTGCGCGGCAGGGGTAGCGGAGACGAACATATAATGAGGCGCTTTGTTCATAAACTCATCGATCATAAGGGGACGGTTATCGAGGGCACTCGGGAGACGAAATCCGTAATCGACGAGTACCTCTTTACGGCTTCGATCCCCCGCAAACATTCCGCGAAATTGCGGCAAACTTACATGAGACTCATCAACGATGATGAGAAATTTATCGTGATGGAGGGTGAAATAATCGAGCAGGGTATAAGGGGCTTCACCGGGGAGTTTATCGGTGAGATGGCGGGAATAGTTTTCGATCCCTTTGCACATCCCCGTCGCCTGCAACATTTCGAGGTCAAATTCACATCGCTGTTTTAGACGTTGCGCTTCGACGATTTTTCCCTGTTTATCGAGTTCAGCCAGCCGTTCACCCAACTCGTCCTCGATCCGTTTGATGGCGCGGGAGAGTTTCTCTTGACCGACGGCAAACTGGCTGGTCGCGTAGATCGTGACCGTATCTTGCTTTTCGGTCATCGTGTTACTCAGGGGTTCAAAAAATGTCAAACGTTCCACTTCATCCCCGAAAAACTCGATCCGCACCGCTTGATCCTGCCAGTACGGGGGATAGATATCGACCACTTCCCCATTCACCCGAAAGTGACCGCCGTCGAAATAGGTATCGTTACGGGCGTACCCCATCTCGACGAGGCGAAGGAGGAGCTTTTTTTGGTTGATTTCATCACCGATGGCGATAACTTGCACCATCTTTTCATACTCTTCCGGATCACCGAGTCCGTAGTTGGCAGAGACGGAAGCGACCACGATGACATCATCATAGCTGAGGAGATTGGCGGTGGCGGAGAGTCGTAAACGCTCCAACTCATCGTTTATCGAACTGTCTTTTTCGATAAACAGATCTTGGCGGGGGATGTAGGCTTCGGGTTGATAATAATCGTAGTAACTGATGAAATACTCGACATGGTTCTCGGGAAAAAACGAGCGAAACTCACTGTAGAGCTGTGCCGCCAATGTTTTGTTATGGGTCATAATAATCGTGGGGAGCTGAACGCTTTCGATCACTTTTGCCATCGTGAAGGTTTTACCGCTACCCGTTACCCCCTCAAGGGAAACATAACGTTCACCATTTTTAATGCCCGATGCGAGTGCATCAATAGCAACGGGCTGATCACCGGCACTCTGATAGGGGGTATGGACTTTAAAAATCGGCAATGAAGAAACCCTAGGATAAAATATGTTAGAATTATATCAAAGACTCTATCACTCAAGGTTAATCATGCTATTTAATCCCACGCCATTGGAAAAATTGACAACACTCGTAACGGATTTGATTGAACAACAATCGACACTGAAGGGTGAACTTGAAAGTTTACGTGTTGATAGTGTTTCAATTCGTGCTCATGCACAAAGTAAAGAGGATGAAATTCAACGTCTTACATCCGCTCTTGCATCAAAAGATGAAGAGATTAAAATGTACGCCGATGAACTCGCTGCCAAAGATGCGGAGATCGAAGCGATCGTCTCTAAAATTGAAAGCTTGCTTGGATGAAGACCAAAGTAACCCTCACCCTCAATGCCAAACGATACGACATTGATGTCGAGGAAGATTTTGCTCGTTTTTTGACCGAGCAGATGAAGAGCGATTTTGAGTTTTATGGTAACAATGATCTCAAACTTCTCCTCCAAGCTTATGTCCGTAAAAGTTTTACTCTCTATGAACAAGAGAGGCAAACGCTTGCTTTAATCGATACTCTTCAAAATCTTTCATAACCTCCACAATAGCTTCACAATAACTTTTTATACTGCTCTCATAAAAAGGAGTTTAAGATGAAAGAGTTACTCTCAATCTTGTTAATCACAGCACTTAGTGCTTCAGTTGCTTTAGCAGATGCTAAAGCGGGTCAAAAAGTTTATCTTAAAACACTCAAAGCGAAATTTAACATGAATGGAACCAAATTTGCCGCTGAACATACGGTTGCCGAATGGGAAGAGCTTTTTGCAAATGATGCAAAAGGTTTTATCAAAGAATACGGTGAACGTTTTCCAACAGCAGTTCCTGTTTTAACGAATCCGAGTATGAAAGATAAGTTGCAAGATATCGGTGATTTTGCGAAAGAGTATGGTTCGGATAGCGGAAACGTTCCGAGTTGCGGATAAGTAAATGGTGTTTTCGTTCGTGGTGAGCATGTCGAACCATGAACTTCTCAAATATCACCCTTCGACTGGCTCAGGGTGAACGGGTTAATAAATAAAAAGGATTTATGATGAAAACGTTAATTGCAATCTTAGGTTTAACTGCTATGTTGAGTGCTGCTGATGGCGGTGCTTTGTATCAAAAATGTGCGGCGTGTCATGGTCTCAAAGGTGAAAAAGCGGCTCTGGGTAAATCAGAAGTGATTGGCGGATGGGGTTCAGCAAAAGTGGTTGATGCTCTCAAAGGGTATAAAGCGGGAATGCGTAATACCAAAGGTATGGGTGCATTGATGAAAGGGCAAACGGCCTCTTTGAGCGATGGTGATATGAAAGCCCTTGGCGATCATATCGCAGGATTGAAATAGTACCCACTAGCTGCTGCGAGCTGTCGTAGCCTACATATTTATTTTTGTCCCTCGTCACGATTCCCCCTTAAGGGGAATCACTCCCACCCTACACAAATCTTTGTTCCTATTTTTTCTTCCGATTCAATGGTGATTTTTAACTCATACTCACGGGCTATCATCGCGACGATATTGAGTCCGATTCCGAATCCTCCTACACTTTTATCGGCGCGAGTGTAGCGTTCAAACACGCGATCGATCATCTCTGAGGGGATGCCGATACCGTTATCTTCAATACATAAAGAGTGATTGCTTAAGGTGATGGTAATTTTTCCCCCCATCTTGTTGTATTTGATGGCATTGGAGAGGAGGTTGTCGATGAGGCGGGTTGCTTTGGTGGTGTCAATGGTGAGGGTAACAGCCGAATCAATAGCGAGAGAGAGGGTGATCTTCTTTTGCTCAATCCGATGACGGAAATATTCGATTCGCTCATGCAGGAGGTGCGATAGATCCAAAGGGGTATTGTGAACCGCTAAGTCGTGATTGAGGATAAGGTAGGTGAGATCATCATAAAGTGTAGAGATGGTGCGGGAGGCGATTTCAATCCGTTTGAGCTTTTTTTGCACGTTTGGGGATAATTCATCTTCTTGTAATGCTTCTATATTGGTCAAAATCGCACTGATGGGGGTATTGAGTTCATGGGTGGTATCTTTGATAAAATCATCGAGCAGGGCTATCGCTTCGTTCATGGGGCGTAAAAACATCCGTGAGAGAAAAAACCCGATGATCCCAAGAGCCACTAACAACAGTGAACCGAAACTCAAGACGTCTTTGAGCACTTGATGTCTCCAAAGCTCATCGTCACGGGTTTCGAAAACGAGATAGTACTCTCCTAAGCCATAAGGAGAGAGGGCAATGATGAGGTGGATATACCCCTTATGCAGAGCGATATTTTCGCGAAAATCGGTATGGTTTTTATGGAGATTACCGACAAGAAAATCTTTGCTGTATCCATACAAAGCGGTTGTATACGCTAAATCGGTCGGGAAGGTTTTGAGGTTATGCCCGCTCTCTAACCATTGCTTGAGTTTGGGGACGTAAGTTTCACTCTCTAGCTGCATCGCTAGACGGTGCGAAGAGAGCATTTGCGCTTTTACCGATTCATAATAAAGGATTGCTATCAGTCCAAAAATGAGGATACTCATCACCCCATAAAGGGCTAGAAAGCTTCGCAATGTTCGGTATTTAGCGAAATTGATACCCGAGGCGCTTGTGGCTGACAATGGCATCCTTTCCGAGGAGTTTACGGAGCGTTTTGATGTAGGTGCGAAGGCTCCCATCACTAGGGGTTTCATCATAATCCCACAGATGCTCCATGATCATCTCATGATGGAGAAGCTCATTGCGGTGTTGGATAAAAAGTTTGAGGAGCTTGTGCTCTTTGAGTTGGAGGTTTTGAATATTGCCGTTGATGGTGAGCACCTGATTGTCAATGTCATACGTGATCGCTTCACCAAGGGTAAGGGAATCGGTCGGATTATGGTAAAAATTCCGTTTGAGAATCGTTTGAATCCGCAGAAGCAACTCTTTTAGGGCGAAAGGTTTACGGATGTAATCATCCCCACCGCTCTCGAATCCTTCTTCGACGTCCTGCATCGCATTGCGAGAGGTGATAAAAATAGCGGGGGTAATATTTCCCTCTTTTCGGCTTGCTTTGAGCAACGAAAATCCATTCCCGTTCGGAACGTTGACATCGAGGAGGAGGAGGTCGAACTTTTGCTCATACAGGGTATCTTCGGCGGAAGAGGCATCGTAAACACAGGTGACACGGTAGCCTTGATCTTCGAGATATTCACTCACACTTTCAGAGAGATTTGGGTCATCTTCGAGGAGAAGAAGAGAAGCTTTCATCATGTGAGGAGCACTCCAAAGAGTATAAATAAGATAAACGAAAACCCGGCCGCAATCAGAGCATAAGGGAGCTGAGTTCGAGTATGCTCTTGGACACTGCATCCGCTTGCCATAGCGGAGATGATAGTGGTATCTGAGATGGGAGAGCAGTGATCGCCGAACACTCCGCCCGATATTGCCGCCCCCATCGCCAGAGCGACCGGAGCATCGAGACCGACAGCGAGGGGGATCGCGATCGGGAGCATGATACTAAAAGTTCCCCAGCTCGTCCCCGTTGCAAAAGCGATAATGGCGGCTAACACAAAAATCGCTCCTGCTAAATATGCCGAGGGGAGATAATCACCGATAAAACTAGCGAGGTATTGCCCCACCTCCATATCCGAGCTCACTCCGCCGATCGCAAAGGCAAAGAGGAGGATCAGTGCGATAGGGCTCATACTACGGGCACCGCTCAGCGATGCATCCCAAAATTCTGATAATGTGAGGGTATTTTTAAAACGATAGTACCCCAGCATTAGGAGTAAGGTGATGAGGAGGGTATAAAAAATCGAGGTAGAGCCTGAGCCTTTGAAAATATCTCCGTTCCCCGTAATAAACATAAAAAGAATAACCCCACCGATCATCCAGACCATCGGCCATAGAAAAAGCCCGATATCTCCTTTGGCATCTTCACATTCAATTTCCGGTGGATGAACGGTGGCATGACGCATCGGACCGATATCAATCTCATACCAGATAGCGATAAAAGTGACGATAAGAGCCATAAACGCGTAAAAATTATAGGCAATCGATTGAATCAGCCATGTTGCACTCTCACCTGCAATGAGCCCTGCTGAGATTTGTCCCCCGATCAGACCGAGTAACAGAGCTCCCCACCCATTGAGAGGGATAAGCGAACATACGGGAGCAGAGGTCGAATCGCACACAAACGCGAGTTTGGCACGACTTATTCCGTGACGATCGCAAAACGGTCGTCCGATGGCTCCTGCAACGAGTGAGGTGATAGAAGACTCGATAAAAACGATGATTCCCGCGATAAAGCTGGGCATCAACGCTCCCCGTTTGGTTTTAACGATGGAGCGTTTGACACTTAGTTCATGAACCAGACCATTTACCCCGCCACTGCGTTCGATAAGCACCATGACCGAGCCTACCATGATCGCAAACGCGAGAGTTTTGAGCACCCACCCTTCGCTAAGGAGGAGATAAAAACGCTCAAAAGTTAGGAGAAGAGTGTTAAGTGGATGGAAATCGGCGATAATGAATTCTCCGACGATAACCGCCATAGCTAATGCGATAAAGACGGAACGGCTGAAAAAAGCAAGGAGGATAGCGATGAGCGGAGGGATTAATCCCAAAATTCCATATTCTATAGGACAACCTTTATTGCAAAGCAGAATTCTCGAAAAACAGGGTTTTTCGTAGCTTTAGGGGATTGCAAAGGACTTTAGTCCTTGCTGATAAAACGGATGAATTCGTTTTGTCGTATAACATTATAGTATCATTTGTAATCGCATAATGCCGGGACGATCAAATTGCTCTTTGTAGTATTCGCTCCGTTTTTCATCGATCACGACAAATCCTAGCTTTTTATAAATCATTTCATTTTCAACAGAGCCGATTTCGATCGATGTTTGAACTTTTCGGTACCCTTTTAGGCGAGCGGTGAGCATACTTTTACCAATCAGTTCTTTAAAAACATCAATGCTTTTATATTCAGGTTTGACCAACATAAAATCCAAAACGAAAGTTTTGTTGTCAACTTCCCCTTCGCATAGCAGATATGCAGCGATCCGTTCATGGTAGGTTTCATCAAATCCGATCTCTTCAAGGGCCTTGGAAAATATTTCATGTGTAGCGATACGAGGTTCATAACCGCAGATAGTTCCAACGGTTAATCCATCGGAGACAGCAATAAAAAAATTGGAAAAATGGCAATAACTCTTCGTCATTGTGAGGGCTAAATGTTTAAGATACCTCAAAAGAGTATCATTTTCTGAAGTATTGAAAACTAAATCAAAGAGTCCTATTTTTTTGCCAAAACGAGAACTTTCTAATAATGCGTTGGCGATAATGTCAATATCTGCCTCGGATGCTTTACGAACCGTTATTGCCATTAGTCCCTCACTCTTGCTGTTTTCAATATGCTATACTACCTAACTTTAAAATAAACTAAGAAAAATGAGATGTTGAAAATAACTTTGTCCCTTTTCCTTTTATCTTCGTTTTTTATGGCTGTTGCATCAGAGCAATTGGTAGTGGTGCTCTCACCAGAGCTCAATGCAACTCAAGCATTGATGCAGCGATATGAGAAACATCACCAGTGGATAAAAATTGGTGATAAAGTTCCCGTTATGTTAGGGCGAAGTGGTTTAGGGTATGTTGCTTTTAAACAACCGTTGAAAAATGAAGGGGATGGGCGTTCACCCGCAGGGGTATTTCCGATAACATCTACGTTTGGTTATAATCAGAACACAACGTTTAAACTTCCTCACTGGCATACGGATGAAAATCTCTATTGCATCGATGATATTAACGACACACGTTACAACAAAATGCTCCGTATTTATGATAAAAATTCTCTCCCCGCTAGTTATGAAGTGATGCGACGTAATGATGGAGTTTATCGCTACGGTGCGGTGATCGGGTATAACCCATCGGCTCAGAGTGGACGCGGTTCATGTATTTTCATCCATCTTAACCATGCGGACAAGCATCCTACATCAGGTTGTACGGCGATGGATGAAGTGCCGCTTTTTGAATTGCTTAAATGGTTAGACCCCGTGAAAAAGCCTCAGATAGTGCAAGTCTTGAAAAGTGAATGTGGGAAATACCGAGAAGAGTTCCCCGGTATTGTATGTGAGTAGATTTTTTAGTTATTAACGACGTCAACTTTAGGCGTTTTTGCCGTAGATGAAGGAAGCATCGGATAAACGACGGTCGGTTTTTTACCCTCTAGTGCTTTTAGGAATGTTTCGATCTCAGCTGTCTCTGTATCGCTCAAAGTAACACCGAGTTGGATACGTCCCATCTCTTTGATCGCTTCGCTAAGCGTTGCCATTTGACCGTTGTGGAAATAGGGAGCAGTTTCGGTAACGTTACGGAGTGTCGGTACACGAACCATACCGTTTTTATCCCCTTTGAAATCGCCGACATTCATATGTTTGTATGGAGCCACAGCACCGAATGCCTGCATCGTTCCACCGAGTGCGATATCGTTATGACAGGTAGCACACCCTTTGGTGATAAAGGTTTTAAGCCCTTTTTGTTCCGCTTTGCTCAATGCATTTTTCTTGCCGTTGAGGAAATCATCATAACGTGATGGAGTAACGAGAGTACGCTCGTAAACGGCGATGGTATCCGCCACTTTAGCAAAATCAATTTTGACATCTTTCCCGTACGCTTTTTTGAATGCGTTGACATAAGCTGGGATAGAGTTCACGACACCCTCTACGAACTCTTTTGGCGCGGCCATTTCAGGTCCTGCTTGGATTGGTCCTTGGGCTTGGTCTTCGAGATGAGGTGAGCGCCCGTCCCAGAATTGTTGGCTGTAGAATACGGCGTTATAGACAGTTGGTGAACTCAAGTGATGAGGATTAGCCGTCCATTTGTGGCCGATTGCCGAAGCCATACCGTCAACTCCTCCGATTGCGAGGTTATGACAGCTGTTACAGCTAATCAAACCGCTTTTAGAGAGGCGTGGTTCGAAATAGAGCATTTTTCCCAGTTCCACTTTAGCCGCAGTGGTCGGATTTTTTGGATTAGAGGTGAGTTTTTCAAGTGCTTTCGCAGATGAAGGGATCGGTTTTAAACCGGCAGATTTGGCGTCATCTACGAGTGAAGCGCCCATAACCGATGTGGCAACGATTGCGGATAGAATTAATGTTTTCATGGTGAATCCTTGTGGTATTTGGATTAGGAATGAAAATTGTAGCACAATAACCTAAAGGAAAATTTTTATCCTTTAGTTAATGCAAGTTCTTGCATCACCGTTGAGCGTTTGGAATGTTCCAATCGACGGCACGCTGATTCAAACGCTCCGCTCTCCCCCACAACGATACAATGTTTTTTTGCTCGTGTGAGCGCCGTATAGAGGAGTTTGGTATTGAGCATAATGTGGTGTGAAAAACTCATCACCATCACAACCCGCTCGTATTCCATCCCCTGCACTTTGTGGACACTCAGGGCATAAGAGAGGCTCAGATAATCACTAATTTGATCATATTTGTAGTGGACGATCAGCTCTTCATTGGGGTAATAGACATAACAGAGCTCCTCTTCCTCATCGAGTCGGAAGATAAGACCGCACATCCCGTTAAATATCCGCCGCTCACTCGGGTCATTTCCCTCTTTGAACTCTTCGGGGGTCGTGGAGGGGAGGTTTTCATTTTTGGTATGCACTACTTTGTCGTGGAGCCCAAACTCCCCTTTGAGCGTTTTGACTTTTTTCTTCGGATTCGGGTTGAAATAGCTTTGCAACAAGAGGTTGAGATTATCGACCCCCAGCGCATTGCCTCTCATAGGTGAGATCACCTGAAAGGCACTGAGGTATTCGCGTATCTGTTTGGATTCGAGCTTTTCGCGTGACTGTAAGAGATATTTCAAGGTGACATCGGCGATAGCCGCCAACGTATTGTGGGAATGGGTTTTGAGAACCTCTTCGAATTCGGTTGCCGTGAGAGAATTTTTGAGGGCATAGCGGTTGGGGAGATCGACACTCAAAAACGTAAAGTCTTCATAGCTCTCTTGATAATTGGGGATTATCCCTTTACGAACCTCGTTGGCGATGAGGGCAATTGCTTGATCGGGGCTTTGGCGGTAGATTTGGGTGAGCATCACCGTCGGGGCGAGGTTTAGGGCAATCGCATCGCTAAGCGGACTTCCTGCTCCGATAGGGGGGAGCTGTGCATCATCGCCGACGATAATCACCGTCGCATCGCGATCAATCTTCGCCATCAGTCGTGCAAAGAGCATCGAGTTGATCATCGAAGCCTCATCGATCAATATTACCTGAAAGGGCATCGTGTCGTGCGATTCGAATCGCACCAGCAGACTTTGAATCGTAGAACTTTGATAACCGCTGCGCTCCCGTATCCGCTGAGATGCGATACCGCTCAGAGCACACGTCATGATAAGGCTCGGTTCATGGCGGGAGGATAGCAGATCGAGGAGTGCTTTGGCGGTGGTACTTTTCCCCGTTCCGGCGTACCCGACAAGCAAGATAAGTCCTGCACCGCGATTAATGAGTTCCAACGCGCTAAATTGTTGTTCGCCGAGGGTGAGAGCATGGGCTTCACAAAATGCTCTTAGATCATCACTCAGCGGTTCATGCGTATTTTTACCTCGACGTTTAAACTGCTCTATCAGGAGTGTTTCGGCTTCATAAATACGGGTAGGGGAGAGTTTGGAACTGGGGAGTAACGTAATGCTCCCCTCTCGTAGACGATCATCGAGTGCCTCTTCGTAGGTGCGTTGATCCCCTAATGCTACGAGGAGATCGAGTTTTGTAAAAAGGGCGTTTTTTTCGATACAGCTGTTCCCCTCAGAGTCGCAGTATTCGCTCAGGGTGTACTCCATTGCCGCTTGGATACGCCGCTCATCATCCGCTCTTAGCCCCATATTCAGGGCGATCTCGTCGGCTTTTTTAAACCCGATACCGTTAATCCGCATCAGACCATACGGGTTATGTTTGATCGTTTCGATAGGGTCTTTGACCTCTTTTAACGCTCCGGCTATAAGTCGAAGCAGGGCAGGGGTGACTCCGTAGGGAGCCAAAAACTCTCCTAATGCTCTCATGGAGCGAAACTGCTTCCATCCGCTGGAGAGTTTGAGAAGACGTTTTTCATTCATCCCTTTGATTTCGAGGAGACGCTCGCAATCGTTATCCAAAATATCGATAAGCCCCTCGGTTCCGTACTTCTCGATAAGGGAGGCGGTGAGTTTTTTGGTAAAGCCTTTGACGACGCGGTTGAGAAAAAAGAAGAGTTCGTTTTGGTTGACGATGAGACTCTGGGCTTTAAACGTCCGTCCGTATTGGGCGTGTTCTTCCCATGAGCCTTTGAGTGTGATCGCGGCATCTTTGAGATTATCGACATCGCTCTCGTAGTAATGGCTGCTGATTTTATCCCCCCCTTTGAGCGCGGCGATGAAAAAGCCGTTGTTTTGGTAGATGATCCGATCAATTTGACCGATGAGGGTTTGCATCAGGCTTTTACGCGGAGGTTTCTTTCCTCTTCTTGTGATTTATACAACTCTGCACACCCTTTGGCTAACTCACGGATTTTGAGGATGTAATTGGCACGTTCTGTTACCGAGATCGCTTTGCGCGCATCGAGGGTGTTAAACGTATGGGACGCCATCATGCACAGATCATACGCAGGGAGAGGAAGCTCTGCATCAAGACACCGTTTACACTCGGCGGCTTTAGCTTCAAACTCGGCAAAAAGCATTGCGGTATCGGCGATTTCAAAGTTGTATTTTGAAAACTCGATTTCTCCCTCTTTGTGGATGTCACGGTAGAGGGTTTTTCCGAATTTATTTTCACTCCAGACGATATCAAACACCGTATCAACCCCTTGGAGATACATCGCCAGACGCTCTGTACCATACGTAATTTCAACCGCTACCGGATCACACGTTACTCCGCCGACTTGCTGAAAATAGGTGAACTGTGTCACTTCCATACCATTGAGCCACACTTCCCAGCCCAGACCCCATGCGCCGAGGGTCGGAGATTCCCAGTTGTCTTCGACGAAACGGATGTCATGATCTTTGAGGTTAAGTCCGAGGTATTCGAGACTTTTGAGATACAATTCCTGGATATTTTCAGGAGAAGGTTTAATGAGGACTTGAAACTGGTAGTAGCTCCCCAATCGGTTCGGGTTTTCACCGTATCGCCCGTCTGTCGGACGACGGCTTGGGGCGACGTAGGCAACCGACCACGGTTTGGAATCGAGCGAACGCAAAAAAGTTGCAGGGTGAAAAGTCCCCGCACCGGCGGCAATGTCGTAAGGCTGTACTATGGCACACCCTTGGTCGTTCCAAAATTGTTGAAGTTTTAAAAGCATATCACCGAACGTAATCATACATATTTCCCGTAAAAAAAGTGGTGTATTATAGCCAAAGTGAGCTTATTCTTAGAATCTATCGGGTGTTTCTATGGGAATCACTACACGAATAATTTCGATTCGACAAAGTGTATCATCTTCTGACTCATTCCGACTAGATGTGCAAATTTTGACCATTGCGCCACCGATCCATACACTTCATCGCAGATACTAACCCCGTTTTTTAGTCGATGTTTTTTTGCGAGTGCCAAGAGATGCTCTTTCGTCGGGTTTTTCCCCTCACCCGCAACCATCGTGCTATGCTCACCGCCTGGTCCACTGGAGAGGGTGACATCATAGATCGGTGAAAACTTCCATTCCCTCTTCTCATCCATGAGAAACGAGAAATTCTTGGCATGATCATCGCGATTGTGGGCAAAGAGATTAAAACACGCGAGGCGAAAAACCTTCTCTTGCTCTTGAATATTTTTGATGAGGTGCAGGCTTAACGAGAGCAAATCATCATAATCCAGAGAGGGAAACCGAAAATCGCTATGGACTAGCCCCGCTATCGAGTGGACATGAACACGTCTATCACTTATCCGATCAAATCGTTCACAAGCGAAATAGTTCCCCTTTTTCCCCTCCAACAGAGCCGTTTTAGGCATCTCCAATCCCGCCTCTTTCGCCATCAGCGAATAGGCATATTCGATAGCCCCGATTTCAGGGTGATCTGCCCCAGAGGCAAATTTAACCATCCAATGGCTATACCCCTCTCTTAGCGGTTGCGATCCGTGGATAATTTCTTTGTGATTGTCGCTGAGTTGTATCATCGCTTTGGGTCGCGCCCCTGCGGAGGAACCATTGAGAATCAAAAGTTCATCCACCAAATCCTCACTGCTTCCCGCTAAAATCTCTTGGGAATGAAGGGCTAGATGATCGAGTACGATGGCATCCACAGAGGGATTTTCAATCTCGTGAAAAGGCTCGTAGCTCAGTGCTCCCATCCCGTAATTTCCGACATACCCCAACCGATCCAGTGGAGTCAAATCGCGTGCATGGACACCCAACCGCATCAAATGTCTATCCATGAGCAACCGCCCCCAACCATCGGGTAATGAGTCGTTAAATACCCCCCATAACCCCTCAAACGTATCATCATCGCATCGCATGACTCCTGATTTTAGTGGCAGTTTATAGGGGGATAGCTCGATACCTGTTTGGAGAAATGCTTGGTCATACTCGAAATAGATTTTTCGATCTTTATAGGCGAGGGTTCCTACTTTTTGTTTTTGGGTGGTGCTGAGGTGGACGGTGAGTTTGGGGGTAAATACACTCATCCTAATACCTCTTCCAAACTCCCATAAACCTTCTCTTTCGGTTTACAAACCCCCTCAAAATCCCCCAAACACTCCAAAATAAAAGCCAGTTTGAGGAGTGAATCGAGGGAAATATCTCCGCTGTGTTCGAACCGTTTGAGGGAGCCTAAGCTCACCCCTGATCGGATGGAGAGTTCTTTTTGGGTGTAGCCTAATGCACGTCGTCGTTCTTTAAATTTGGTTCTGAGTTCTTCGATGATGTGGTGAGGTTCTTTGGGTAAAAAGGATAACATATTAGCCCTTTTGCAATAATATTAACCATTATAGCTAATATTTTATCTTTTTATCAATCTAGTTTACAGACAATATCACCAATTTCTCTGCCCAGCGATGCGGCAACGACCGAACATTTAACTTTGAGCAAAAAGCAGATATTTTTACGACGCAGCGGAGTCATACATTCGTAGTTCCCCATCCCTTTGGCGATGATCAGATCGGCGGTATCAAAGAATTTTTGGGATTCGTGCGAAGCCAATTCATAGACAAATCCAGGAGTCGGAACTCCGCTATCCATGAGGGTACATATCTTATCTATCCCAGCTTCATGTGCCTCGGTCAAAGTAACATCGTTAATGATGGGGTTACCACGAACCATATACGTAAATCCAATTTGAGGATAGAGTTTTTGGAGTGATTCGATAGTGAGAGCATCAAAAATATGTTCTCCCGCATTATCTCCGATATAAAGAACACTCTCAGCATTTTCGAGTTGCGTACGTAGCATTTTGGTATCATCATAGTGAAACGGAGTGTAAAATACTGAAGTAATGGCATCATGTAAATCAAAACTCACCTCTGCGGCGAGATCAATGACGTTGCCTACGACTGCAGTTTTAAGAGCCGCTATAAAAGGATCATCATTTTGTTCTATCGTTTCTCGTAAAAAAGGGAGATAAGTTTTGGCTTGCTCTGTGGCATATTGTTTTTGTTTTTCGTATAGATCATGGGTCTTAGCTAATACTGCCATTTGCTCATACAAGGGTGCAGCTATCACAGGCGGAGAGAGGGTAAAATCGGCATTTTGAAGAGCAGTTTCGACGTAATCTACGATTTGCTTACTAAGTGCTTCATCGGCATGTATCGTTTCACAAACACGGTGGCTTTGGGAAGTGATGCATCTTATACATTCATTTTGAATCGTCATTGAGAAGCGTGGTCGTCGATCACTTTACCCCACATGAGTTTATACTTGCGGCGCATAAATTCGACTTCTTGTTGAGAGAGTTTGAGTTGTTCGGTTAGTGTGGCAATGGTACGACGATCTTCATCATACAGCTCTTGAAGTGATGCGAGAGCTTCTTTTAGAAATTCATTCTCATTTTTGATCGATTCAATCGTTTCTTCTTTTGCGATGAGCACTTTTTCGTGAAGATTGATGATGGTTCCGATCGTTTTTTCGACGAAATTCGCTCCGACGGTAATGTCTGTTTCGGAAGCACTGAGTTCTTGGAGAGTGGCAGGGATTATTCCTGCCATAATGTTGGATGCATCGATAAGCACTTCTCCTCCTTCGACGGTTGTGGAGAGTTTTCCTCTCATGATTAACGATTCGATTTCATGTGTATCCATTTGAGTTAAACGGGCATATTCATTGATACTCATCCTTTGTCCTTGCATGGTTTATAGCCTCTGATTAGTTAAGAATGAAGTAGCAAAAAGTGTACCTGATTTATAAAATGGTTTCAATTTCCAATGAATCCATCTCTACCTTTTTTGCTTTAGAGATACGATCTTCTTGAAGTTTCATTCGAAGTTCTTCATTCTCTAGGGCTAAAATCTGCATCGCCAAATAGGCTGAATTGATAGCTCCTGCTTTTCCGATTGCTACGGTTGCTACCGGCATACCTGCCGGCATTTGCACTGTTGAGAGGAGGGCATCGATACCGCTGAGGGCTGATGCACTCATAGGTACACCGATGATTGGTTTAATTGTTTTTGAGGCTAAAACACCTGCTAGATGAGCTGCCATACCGGCAGCTGCGATAAAGACTTGCGCCCCTTTTGCTTCTGCCGCGAGAACGTAATCTTTTGTTCGCTCAGGAGAGCGGTGTGCCGATGAGATGATAAGTTCATACTGAACACCAAACGCTTCAAGTGTTTCGGAACACGATTTCATAACATCAAAATCACTTTTGCTTCCCATAATAATTGATACGAATTTCATTGAATTGACTCCTTGGATTTTAAAATTAACATTTGGTAACTGTCGCCATATCTTCCGTAGCTTGGATACGGAAAAAGGTGAAATGAGGCAGAGTGCAGGGGAGTTTAAAGCGGTTGAGATTTCCGCTGTGAACTTGATCCCAAACCTTGCCGTTTTCCGCGAGGAGCTGTTTAAATGAGATGTGCCACTTCCTATTTTCTTCCCAAATTTTTCCGATTTCATTATCGATAGGCTCTAAGAGGTTTCCATCGGGGAAAACCAGCTCCATCGTATCGTTTGGGAAGGTTTTGTATTTACATTCGAAATACTCTCCCGATTCATCCACGATACCGCTCACCTGATGGGTTCCCATCATCATCGAATAATCGAGATTTTGGGTATCGTGTTTTTCAAAAGGGCGGTTGATGAGATAAGCATCGGTAAAGCCTCGATTCTGCATGGTATTGAGCTCTTTTTGGTAGCTCTCAGGATCACTTTTACCCACATAATAATCATCGATGGCATGTCGGTACACTTTCGCAGTGATGGCGGCGTAATACGGGGCTTTTGTGCGCCCTTCGATTTTAAGTGAGTCGATGCATCCTGCATCCAAAATCTCTTTGATATGGCTTGCTAAATTGAGGTCTTTGGAATTCATGATATAGGTTCCAATTCCCTCATCTTCGACGAGTTTAAAGAGGGTTCCCGTTTCAGGATTGGCGGCGTACATCTCATAGGGAAAACGGCAGTCATTGGCACAGCTTCCCCGATTTGGGACACGACCGCTTTGAAGTGTCGAGATCAAACAGCGTCCGCTGTAGGCGAAACACATCGAACCATGGACGAATACTTCGATCTCCAAATCGGGGAGCTCTTTTTTAATCTCTTTTAAATCTTTGAGTGAAATCTCCCGTGCGGCGATAATACGACGCGCCCCCATATCGTAGTACACTTGCGCATCTAGGACGTTCATTACATTGGCTTGAGTTGAGAGATGCAGTGGAATATGGGGTGCGATTTGATGGGCGAGTTTCAAAACTCCGGGAGTCGCGACGATAAACGCATCGGGTTTTAACGATGCCATTGTGAGGATATGTTCTTTGAGAAGTTTTAACTGAGAATTAAACGGAAAACCGTTGATCGTCACATACACTTTACGCCCTTTTGCATGGGCGTAATCAATCCCCTCTTTGAAACTCTCTAAATCAAATTCTTTACCGGAGCGGATACGGAGCGAGAAGTGGCTGACACCGCCGTATACGGCATCTGCCCCGAAATCAATAGCGATCTTTAATTTTTCTAAATTCCCCGCAGGGGAGAGTAGTTCGACTTTTTTCAAAGAGTATTGCTCGATTCATCTAAATTTTAGAAAATTTTAGCAAAAAAAAGGTGTGCAATAGATGAAGTTTTTTGATTATCATCGATTTATGAGACTATTCCGATGTAGTACACTCCAATATTATTACTTTTTACCGAATGAGGCAAGCAATGCTTCAATATCATCACTGGTTACGACATCTTCAGTATCGGTATCTCCATGGATATGAACTGCTGAAGTAACCCGTTTGGAATCATCGATTTTTCCAGCGAAAAGATGATTCATATAGCTTGATAACGCCCGCATGACATTGATAACACGCTCAATCTTTTGACGATGAATATCTTGGTATTGCATAATATCCATAATATTCATAATAGAATCACCACTGTTTTGAAGAATATCAAGGAGGTCATCTGTTGTTCCTATAACATCTTCATTTTTTGTCAGCTGTGTTTTAAAGGTTTCAATATGGGGAAATTTGACACTGAGTGTTTCAAAAAGTTCAATATTACTTTGAAGAATACTTCTCACATTTTTAATTTGTTTTTCACCTTTTCCTAAATCATTGCTGATTCCCTCGATCAAATCAAAAATTTCAGATGCTTTCTCTTCGCTCTCTTTGGTGACATCATCGAGCTGATGAACCACTTTATTGTCATCTGTCGGTGGCGGCGGAGGCCAACTATGCATTGCCGAAACACGGTAGTTAGCAGGGTTCTCTTCTTCGTATTGTTCTGATATTACAGGTGCCTCTTCTGTAATTTTTTCTTCCGAAACAGCTGTTTCAGATTCGTCGTAAGCCTCATCCAAATCTATATCACCACTCATCAGTGCATCTAATTCTTCTTGCGTCATTGCAATACCTTAACGATTAAATTGCACTATAATAGCATGGAAATCTTTAGTTTTAATGGATAAATGATGAAAGTTGATTTACATAATCACACAATTTTGTGTAATCATGCAACAGGCAGTATTAATGAATATGTGGAAAGCGCGATTGAACATGGAATAGAGTTTTTTGGTTTTTCAGATCATGCCCCGATGCATTATGATCCTGAATATCGAATGCGTTTTGATCAAATGGATTTATATGAATCATGGATCAAGGACGCTCAAATAAAATATAGTGATCAAATAACACTTTTCTTGGGATACGAAGTTGATTTTTTACCCGGATATATGGATGAGAGCGTTTTACAAAGAGCGTGTGATTATCTGATAGGAAGTGTTCACTTTATCGATGATTGGGGATTTGATAATCCTGAATTTATCGGGCGTTACGAGGGGGCTGATATCAATGCTATCTATGAGCGTTATTTTGCTTTGATCGAAGAGATGGCTCTCAGTAGACGGTTTGATATCGTAGGACATTTAGACTTACTCAAAGTGTTCAAATTTCTTCCCACTAAAGATATTCGATTTTTGGCAAAAAATGCGTTAGAGGCAATTAAACGATCTGATATGACGATTGAGATCAATATGTCGGGATACCGTAAACCGATTGCTGAAGCGTATCCGTCCCCCTTATTATTGGAGTCGATTGCCGAACTTCAAATTCCGATTACGTTTGGTTCCGATGCCCATCGTAGTGATCAAATTGCACTTTTTTCAAAAGAAGTTGTGACTCTTGCACGCACTTATGGATACAGTGAATGTGCTATTTATAGAGATCGAAAACGTACTATGATTAAATTTTAATCAATCTATATTCTTCACTTTTTGTCAGAATTTGCTATACTGTCTGAACTTTAAATTATTTTCAGGAGATTTGCATGGGTAAATTCGTAAATAGTGTCGACGAGTTTTTCAGTTTTTGTAAAGAGAATGACGTTCAGTTTGTGGACTTTCGTTTCACCGATATGAAAGGTACATGGCACCACGTTAGCTACCGTATGAGCGCGGTTAATGCCGGTCATTTTACAGGCGGTCTTCCGTTTGATGGATCATCTATCGATGCTTGGCAGCCAATCAACCGTTCGGATATGTTGCTTAAACCGGATGCTGAATCAGCATTTATGGACCCTTTCACCGCTGACCCGACCATCATCGTATTCTGTGACGTTTATGATATCTACAAAGGGCAAGCTTACGAAAAATGTCCTCGTGCAATCGCTAAAAAAGCGCTTGAGCACCTTGCAAATGCAGGTGTTGGTGATGTTGCGTATTTCGGACCTGAAAATGAGTTCTTCGTATTTGATGATGTAAAAATCCGCGATGAAGTAAACTGCTCATACTACGAAGTAGACACCGAAGAGGGTGCATGGAATGATGCAAAAGAATTTAAAGACGGTTTCAACACAGGTCACCGCCCACGTACAAAAGGTGGATACTTTCCGGTAGCACCGATCGATACTATGGTTGATCTTCGTGCTGAAATGATGTTGGCATTGGAACAAGTTGGTCTTGAAGTTGTTCTCGGTCACCACGAAGTTGCGCAAGGTCAAGGTGAAATCGGTATCGTTTTCGGAACCCTTGTAGAAGCGGCTGACAACGTACAAAAACTCAAATACGTTATCAAGATGGTAGCTCACCTTAACGGCAAAACCGTTACTTTCATGCCTAAACCGCTTTATGGCGATAACGGTAATGGTATGCACGTTCACCAATCTATCTGGAAAGATGGCAAAAACACATTCTACAAAGAGGGTGGTTACAGTAACTTGTCTGAAACAGCGTTGCATTATGTCGGTGGTATTTTCGCACATGCTCGCGCAGTTGCGGCGTTCACGAACCCATCAACCAACTCATACAAACGTCTTATCCCTGGATTTGAAGCTCCGTCAATCTTGACCTACTCAAGCCAAAACCGCTCAGCTAGCTGCCGCGTTCCATACGGTGCGGGTGAAAAAGCGACACGTATCGAAATGCGTTTCCCTGACTCTACGTCATGCCCATACCTTGCATTTACGGCTATGTTGCTAGCAGGACTTGATGGTATCAAAAACAAAATGGTACCGGTTGGTCCGATGGACGAAGATTTGTTCGAACTCTCTTTAAATGAAATCCGTGAAAAAGGGATTCCACAAATGCCACACACACTTCGTGGTGCATTGGAATCATTGATCCGTGATAATGAGTTCTTACAACCGGTTATGACTCCAGAGTTTTTGGATACTTACCAAAACTACAAATTTGAAACACAAGTGTGGCCTGACGAAGCTCGTCCGACTGCATTTGAATTCAAATCTACCTATTCATGTTAGTTTAAACGCCAATCGGAACGCGTCCCGATTGGCTACGCTAACGCTGAGTTTACCTCGGCGGTAAGCCCACGCACGCTTGCGTGCTTTTCTTTTATCTCTTCTTCTACTCAATTATTTTCTGATTATTTTATAAAACTCTCGTGATCCAACACATAGAGCCGTTCCGGAGGCAGTAGTGCCGAGAGGAACGAGCGTTCTTGGATCGCAGTATAATCTTTTCAGAGAAACATCGCTGCGCGAGCGGTTCCCTTGTTTTGATACTTTTCTGACTAAACAGAAAAGTATGAAGAAGTTATGGAAGTTTTGGTCCCGCAGCAGAGTAGTCGAATTCACTTTGTCCATCGGTATACTTTTGGAAATTTTTGATGAAAAGTGCCGCTAAATTATCGCGTTGAACGAGGTAGGCATCACGATCCGCCCACGCATTACGTGGGTTTAGGATAACGGGATCGATAGAACCGAGTGTTTTAGGGATATGAAAACCAAATGTATTGGTTGTATCGAATTCACTGTTATTAATAGTGCCATCAAGGATAGCATTGATACATGCGCGAGTATCTTTGATGCTCATCCGTTTTCCGATACCGTATCCGCCTCCGGTCCATCCTGTATTGACCAGATAGACGTTTACGCTGTGTTGATCGATTTTTTCTCCTAAGAGTTTTGCGTAGACCGTTGGATGCAACGGTAAGAATGCTTCACCGAAACATGAGCTGAATGTCGCAACCGGTTCGGTAATTCCGCGCTCAGTTCCTGCAACTTTTGCCGTATAACCGCTAAGAAAGTAGTACATTGCCTGCTCTTTAGTGAGACGGCTGACCGGAGGTAATACCCCAAATGCATCGGCAGATAGAAAAATAATATTTTTTGGATGTGATGCCATAAGAGAAGGCTGATGGTTATCGATATGCTCAATTGGATAAGAAACACGGGTATTTTCAGTTTTAGATCCGTCAGTATAATCGACGATTCCGTCTTCATCATAAACAACATTTTCGAGTAGAGCATTAGGACGGATAGCATTATGGATTTCAGGTTCATTGGAAGGATCGAGATTGATAACTTTAGCGTAGCATCCTCCCTCGAAATTAAAAACACCCTCATCATCCCAACCGTGTTCATCATCACCGATAAGTGCTCGCTTCGGATCGGTAGAGAGCGTTGTTTTCCCTGTTCCGCTAAGTCCGAAAAAGAGACATGTATCTCCTATAGCCCCAACATTGGCTGAACAGTGCATTGAAAGTTTCCCTTCGAGAGGAAGCCAGTAATTCATCATAGAAAAAATCCCTTTTTTCATCTCGCCGCCATACCAAGTACCTCCGATAATACAGAGATTCTCTTCGACGCTGAATAGGATGAATACTTCAGAATTTAAACCATGGTTTTGCCATTTTTCATTGACCGCTTTACATGCATTAAGAACAGTAAATTGAGGTTTGAATGTTTCAAGCTCTGCAGCGCTTGGACGAATAAACATATTCTTGACAAAATGTGATTGCCATGCGATTTCAGAAACGAAACGGACAGAACGTTTACTGCTTGCGCTGGAACCACAGTACACATCGGTGATATAGAGATCTTTATGTGATAGTTGTTCTTTGGCAACTTCTAAAAGTTCATCAAAAATAGTTTTATCAATTTTTTTATTGACATCACCCCATGCAATGTATTTATTTGAAGGGTCTTGATCAACAAAATATTTATCTTTTGGGCTTCGGCCGGTAAAAATACCGGTATCTACCATGGTTGCCCCGTTACTGGCAAGTTGACACTCACCATTTTCAAGTTCATGTTTAATTAACTCTTCATAGCTGAGGTTATGAAAAATCTTTCCACTATTCTTTATGCCTAACGTCTCAATTTCTGCGGAAATCATGGTGTTTATTTACCTTTTAGGACTCATCTTTATACTGTACAAAGACGAAGATTTAAAGCGGATGCTTTATTTACGGTGCGAATTATACGCCTCCAATTTATAAACGAGAATTAAACGATGAAGTTTGTTACACAAACCTTTGAGAAGAAGAAAGCAGTCACGGTATAACTTGGCTTATTTTTTTCACTTTAGCTCTCATATTCAAGGAAAAATCGAATCGAAAGTTAGTAGAACGCTCTTTAACTTAGGATAAACCTTCTTGATTTATATCAAGAAAAATTTTCATTTTTTTAGTAATACTCTTATTATTAAATGCAATACTAAAAGATCTCAATAGCAGGAAAATCAAATGATGCCGTTTTTTTTTAAATCAATACCGGAACTAACACTTTACGATCCATTAGCGGATATGCTTGGAGCGGCAAGTGAAGGGATTATGACATACAGTTATGCGGAATGTGTAAAATTGGCAGGTCATTCATGCCCTACGGTTGCGGGAACCTATTTGATGTTGCTCAAGGGGCTTAAACTCCTTTATCCAAATACCATACCTAAAAGGGGAGAGATACGTGTACTGATGTCTGGTAAGTTGGGCGAAGGGGTTGTTGGAGTGATGGCAAATATTGCTTCTTTTGTCACGGGTGCCACGGATATCAGCGGGTTTCATGGCTTGGGAGGTAAATTTGACCGACGTAATCTATTGATTTTTGAAGCTAATATAGAGGGCGATCTAGCTTTGGAAAGGGTTGATACAGGGGAAAGGGTCAGCTTAACATATAATCCTAAAATTATTCCGGCTGATCCAAAAACAGGGGAGTGGTTAGAATTTATAACAAGAGATAAAGCAGATGGTGAGCTCAAAAAATTATTTCAAAACAGTTGGCAAGATCGGGTTAAATCGATTTTGATTGAGTATGTGGAACATCCAGGATTAGTTATCTATACATTTGAGAAAAAACAATAAACTTCTTGCATAGAAAATATGACACCGTTTCTTCTGAGCCTGTCGAAGGGTATCATACTATCCAAATTCGAGATTATGCCCACAAGACAAGACTAGTAGATAATTATGTAAATTGTTGAGTCAATTCCGTCAAAATTTTAGGTGCTAAGATTTCATTTCCGTTATATTTTTGAAGTTTTACACCAACATTGTTCATACTTTTAGCGGTATTTTTACATGCCATTTTGACGACAAGATAATCACAATCCTCGATAGTATCTGCCATTGTATCGTGTGCACGGATGTGTTCGATATCATCCGCATCATGATCGCAGGTATGATGTTCATCGTGTTCATGCGGCTCTTCACCCGCAACTTTTGGATTGGCACGGAGCCCTTCGAGGGTAAAGCTTTTAAACATGCCACCGTTGAGGGTATATATGGCAAAATAAGGGGTATGACCGGCATTTCCGGCCATTTTGAGATTTTCATCCATAACAGGTACGGCGATTTTCATGGAATACTCCTATTTTTTTGGATATTATGCCCAAAAGTTCTTTGATGATTCTGTAAATATTCTTTAAACGCTTTATAAGATAGTAATGCTCATAATAGTGTTTAAGGTTACGAGTGTAATCTATATTTTGCACAAAGCAAGGAGTTACGATGAAACGTTCAGGTTTTACGATGATCGAGTTGATCTTTGTTATTGTTATCCTCGGTATTTTGGCGGCAGTGGCGATTCCTAGACTAGCGGCGACGGCGAATGATGCTAAAGTGGCAAAAGCAGAA
>NZ_JBAQPS010000060.1:0-5715 GCF_049305995.1 Sulfuricurvum sp. | reverse complement strand
ATCGATTATAATGCAGAGCGCGCCCTGTGGAACCTTGTTATCGAAGCGAACAAAAAAGGGCTTTTATCAGCGGCAAAAGATTGTAGCTCTGGCGGCGCGGCAATCGCACTCGCTAAAATGGCGTGTGTGAGTGATAAAGGGGTAAGTGCCGCAATCTCCGTAACTGACTCTCGTGATATTTTTGCGGAGAGTATGTCTCGTGCGATTATCGAAGTTGCCCCTGAGAATTGTAAGCCGTTTGAAGCGATGGTCGCTTCAATGGCATGTGAAAAAATCGGAACGGTTGGTGGTGATATTTTCACGGTGAACGATGTGACAATGAGACTTCCTGAGATGCAAAATATCTACTACAACACCTTCAAAAAAGTGATTGAAGGGGATTTGTAATTTTTACTTCCTCTCCTCGTTTGAGGAGATGATTTTCTTTCCTTGAACCGCTTAGTTTGGAATAGTTTTTGCATGATGCAGGGTATGAAAAAGCTATTCAGAAAATTATTTCGCAAACGTCCGAAAAACCATTGCGAATACTACATTACCAATCTTAGTTATCGTTGCGGGGAATAAAAGCAAAAGAAGAGAGATTCCCGTCAGAACGGGAATTAAAGAGGGTCTACTCTTGCAAACGTTCGATGTTTGCACCGAGTGCACGTAATTTTAGTTCTAAGTTTTCATATCCGCGATCGAGGTGATAAATACGGTGGACGTTAGTTGTTCCCTCTGCTGCCATAGCTGCAAGGACAAGGGCACTGGACGCACGTAAATCGGTTGCCATTACATCGGCACCTGCGAGTTCAGATGGTCCGATAACGGTTGCGGTATGACCGCTGAGTTTGATCTCTGCTCCTAGACGCTGTAACTCACTGACGTGCATGAAACGGTTTTCAAAGAGGCGCTCTTCGATAGTGCTGGCTCCCTTTGCACGGGTTGCAAGGGCCATAAATTGCGCTTGCATATCGGTAGGAAATGCCGGATACTCTTGCGTTACGATATCGACGTGTTTGAGCTGGGCTGCGGGATAAACGGTCATGGTATTCTCACTGCACTCAACACGGCATCCCATTTGCTCTAATTTTGCTGTAACGGCATCGAGATGATCGGGGCGTACACGCTCCAATGTAACGATGGAGTCGGTAATTGCAGCGGCACACATATAAGTTCCTGCTTCGATCCGATCGGGGATTACTTCAAAATCAACCATCTCAATCGTTTTGCCACCGGTTCCGATGATAGTGAGTTCGGATGTACCGATACCTTTGATATCTATACCACTATCACGAAGAATTTCGCACAGTTGTACTACTTCCGGTTCTTTGGCACAGTTAACAAGAACCGTTTTACCGTGCGCTAATGCGGCAGCCATAACGACATTGGCTGTTCCGGTAACGGTGATTTTATCAAAGATGATATGAGCACCTTTGAGACCTTCGGGTGCTACTGCATGGACGTATCCCGCGTGAATGGTGATGGTAGCCCCCATCGCTTCCATCGCTTTTAGATGCAAATCGATTGGACGTTGACCGATAGCGCATCCGCCCGGCAGGGAGACTTCACAGTGTCCGAAACGGGCAAGCAATGGTCCAAGAACAAGGATAGAAGCACGCATCGTTTTGACGATATCGTAGTTTGCCATCGTATGGTTTACGGTTGATGTATCGATTTTGAGAACATGATCTTCTAGCGTATAACTCGCACCGAGATTACCGAGGAGTTTGAGGAGAGTTTTGATGTCTGCGACTTCAGGTGTATTGCTCATAGTGATAGGATTGTGTCCCAACAACGTTAATGTTATAAGAGGCAATGCGGCATTTTTTGCACCTGAAATGGTGACGGTTCCACTCAGTTTGGTGGGGCCTTGAATACGTAAATAGTTCATTTATATCCCAAATAATAAAAGTGACGTATTATAAGCTAGTTGTGGTTAAAATTATCAAAACAGAGAGAGATTTAAAGGAGAATATGTGAGTTCGGCACTGGATCGATTAAAAAACCTGACAGCACAAATCTCCAGTTACGAGTTAGAGCGTAAAAGTAATCTTAAAGAGGTCGAAGAACTCTATGGTAAATTAGGTATCGATGCGAAAGTTGAGCGGTTTGAAGATCTATTTGAGTATAAAGCAATCAACCTCTCTGGACTCTCTTTGGCAGATGAAGATTTAGGTTCAGTTAAAGAGGGAAAATACGCTCAGATTATCGCGATTATCTATGATAAAAATGCGAAAGTTAAAAATAAAAATATCTCATTGGGATATTATGGACGAGCAGAGAGATTAAGTACTGAACAGAAAAAAGAGGTTATCACATTTGTATTAGGATGGCGTTTTGAAAAAAGTTTTCGAACACTGGAACATTATCATAATCTAATGGCCTCTCTCAAATCACCTGCTTCCGAGTAACGATGCTGATTTTTCTCGATACGGAAACAACGGGGTTGGAGATCAAAGATCGGCTATGTGCGTTGGGGATGATCGTAGAGGGAACGAGCCATTATGAACTTATAAATCCAGGGAAGAAAATCCCTCCCGCCGCTTCTGCTATTCATCATATCACCAATGAAATGGTAAAAGAGTCTCCCTCATTTTCGCAATCGATCAGTGCTGAAAAATTAAAGTCTCTCAATACAGCGGAGAATACTCTCGTATCGCATAATGCCCCTTTTGAACTCACAATGCTTGAAAAAGAGGGGATGACTTGGCAGGGAGGGGTGATCGATACCTTAAAATGTTCGAAATCTTTGATGGATGATTTGGAAGGGTACAGTTTACAATTTTTGCGCTATGAACTCAGGCTTTATCGTGATGAGATGAAGATTTTTCAAGAGGTCGGAATCACTATTAACCCGCATCATGCGCTCAGTGATGCTCTACATACTCGGATGATCTTAGATTATTTGCTCGATTTGGCAGATATAGATCGTCTCATAGAGATATCCAAAAGTCATGTACTTCTTACTCGGCTTCCGTTTGGAAAATACGCTAAAAAAAGGATTGAAGAGATTGCTCTCAAAGACCTGGGATATTTGACATGGATGCTAGAGAGTTTGATGGACATGGATGAGGATTTACGCTACAGTATCGAATATTATTTGAGAGGAAAGTGAGATGAAAGTAGCCATACAGTGTGATTCACCCCTATTGCAACGCTCATTGGAGCTTTTTCTCGATGGTCATTTGAGTTCACCACGTCAGTGTGATATTTTGATTCGTGATAAAGATATTCGAGATGATCAACATCCTACCTTTGTCATCGGTATTTCTGAATCAGATGATTTACTAAAACCATTTTCCAAAGCACAACTTCTTCATGCTTTAAGTAAAAAGATTGAAAAACAAAAAGATATTTCTATTCACTTGAAATCTGAAGAAGTTTCTATTTCTCAGGCCGAAAAGATAGTTGGTTTTGATATATTAGAGCGGCATATCGAAAAACTGACACGTGAATATCAGGCAAATATTCTCAAAGCAATACGGGCATTCTATGAAAAATAATACAACTATTACCAAAAAAATTATTGCCGGAAAATACAAGGGAAAAACTCTCAAACTCCCTTCCAAAGAGACAACCCGCAGTTCAAAAGGGATTGTATTGGAGTCTTTTTTTAATACCTTGCAGTTCGATATTATTGACGCGGTTTTAGTCGAAGTGTTCTCAGGGAGCGGCTCTATCGGGCTTGAAGCACTTAGTCGCGGAGCCAAAAAAATCATTTTTATGGAAAAAGATCGTGATGCAATCCGTACATTGCGAGAAAATATCGCTCAAACCGATCCAAAAGCCTGTGAAATTCTCGAAGGGGATAGTTTTAGTAACATTGTTCAGGTCAAAAAACGTCTTACCGCGTTGGGTGAGAGTGCCTTTATCTACGTTGATCCCCCTTTTTCAATCCGTGAGGGGATGGAAGCAATTTACGACAAAATGATCGATATGATCGCGTCACTCCCTCTTGAAATGGCAACTTTGATTATTATCGAGCACATGAGCACCCTCGAACTCCCCGATGCTATCGGTCACTTTAACCGCCTCAAATCAAAACGTTTCGGGAAAACTTCACTTACGTATTACGCGTAATTTTGGAATACCTTTTGCTTTATCCTTTTATCACAAAGGATCGGCATGAAAATTCTTATACTCCTTTTTTGCTTACTAACCCTTTCCGAAGCGGCGCGCATCAGCGAAGTCGCTAACATCGTCGGCGTGCGGGATAACCAAATTATCGGTTACTCTCTTGTCGTCGGTTTGAAAAAGACGGGGGATGGTACCACCTCTAAATTTACTCTTCAATCCATAGCAAATATGCTCAAAGCGATGAATATCGATATGCTTCCAACTGATATTAAATCCAAAAATGTTGCTGCCGTTGTGGTAACTGCGAAATTTGCTCCATTTGCCCGTCAGGGGGATGCACTTGATGTTGTCGTTTCTTCGATTGGTGATGCAAAATCACTTGAAGGTGGGACTCTTTTGATGACTCCTCTCAAAGGGGTTGATGGTAAAATTTATGCATTAGCACAAGGCCCGGTTTCCATTGGTGGTAAAAATGAGAAAGGTTCTGGTGCAGAATTCCATCCTACCGTTGGAATGGTTTATAACGGAGGATTAGTAGAGCGAGAAATCAATCAAGATCTTTACCATCAGCAAAATGCGACACTCTCCTTAAAATCATCTAATTTTGTCAATTCAGTCGCTATTCAAAACGCTATTAATGCTAAATATCGCTCAAATGTTGCGATAGCTATTGATCCAAGAACGATCCAATTACAATTGCCACAAAATCGAACGATGGTTGAATTTTTAGCAGAAGTACAAAGTGTAAACATTGATTATGTTCCGGAACAAAAAATTATAATTAATGAACGTACGGGAACAATCATTGCAGGTGTAGATGTTGAAGTAAAACCAGTTGTGATTACTCAAGGAGATATTACAGTTAAGATTCTCGCACAAAATTCTGTAGCGAAACCGGCTGGAAGTGTAACAATGGATAAGAGTTTAGTGATTGGATTGAATGAAAATGAAGTCTATACCGAAAAAGGGACAACGACGGTCGCTAATATCGCACGCTCTCTTCAAAAACTTGGAGCGAAGCCAAAACAAATGATTTCGATTTTTCAAGCAATGAAAAGTGCTGGTGCTATTACAGTTGATTTGGAGGTAATTTAATGGATATTTCTAATGTTCAATATCAAAAAGCACTTCCATCGGTAGGAAGTAAAGAATCTGAGAGTGCATTACGCGAAAAAACTGACCAGTTTGAGGCGATTATCGTCAAAATGATGCTAGACGAAGCGATGAAAGAGGAAAAAAATCTTTTTAGTAGTAATGATCCAGGTGATAAGATTTTTAAATCAATGTATCGTGAGGAATTATCCAATGCAAGTGCCGGAGGATTTGGATTTTCACAAATGTTATTTGAGCACCTAAGTCAAAAGGATGTCAAGGTAAAAGTAAATTAAATTTTTAATGAGTTTTGCCGATTATGATTATGACACATCATAAACGGATAACAAGGATTCACCATGATTTCAAGCGTGAACGGCTCACTGATTCGGGGAGCATACCAAGAAGCATCATTAAAAACCAAAGAGCAGGATAAGTCCGTGCAATCAATTTCAAAACAAGGTGACACGAGCCGAATTGAAGAGATTAAAACCTCTATCGAAAAAGGAGAATACCGTGTCGATATCGAAGCGTTAGCTAAGCGCATTGCGCAAGAGCTTACTT
>NZ_JBAQPS010000059.1:0-7440 GCF_049305995.1 Sulfuricurvum sp. | reverse complement strand
GGATTAAACTCGCCGATCCGTCCGCACCGTTGGAAGTATTGCGCGCGGTTCACTCATTCGATCCGTGTCTTGCGTGCGCGGTGCATGTGATCGATGCAACGGGAAAAGAGTTGTCACAGTATAAAATTATGAATGCTTGTTCGGTATAATTAGGTTATTTGAATTAGGAATGAACATTGGCACGCCCGACAAAAGAAGAACGTAAAATCTCGATCATGAGCAAAGCATTGGAGCTCTTCTCGAAAGAGGGATTTTACCAAACGACTATGCCCTCTATCGCCGAAAAAATCGGGATGAGTGTCGGCAATCTCTATAACTATTTCACCTCCAAAGAGATGCTAGCCAAAGATCTTATCCTCTATATCGCCGAAATTTTAGGACAAGAGATCCGTGCCATCAACGAAAGTGATCGTACAACCCAAGAGAAGATTGAAGCGATTGTCCACATGTATTTCCGTATTGCCAAAGATCGCCCTGAGACCATCGAGTATTTTTTACGGGTCTACCTCTCCAACCGCGAAGTGTTTCAAAACAGCTGTGAGGGGATGATTTGCGTCTCCGCATTTGTAACGGAGATGATGATTTTCTTCGAAGAGGGTGTTCGGTGCGGTGAGTTGAGAGATCAGGACTTTTTCAGTGCATTCGGTCTTTTTATGGGATATTTGGGGGGGATGGTGTTTATCAACGGCGAAAATATCCTCCCGAAACCGTTAGAAGAGTACGCCCCCACTATCGCCGAAAATATCTATTATGCCCTCAAAACCCGCTAAACTCCGCGTTATTTGGTTGCAAGGGATCACTTGCAACGGCAACACCCACTCGTTTTTAAATGATCCTTCGCTGGGGAGCCTTTTGGAATCGGTCGAATTTATCCATCATCCGCTTCTGCCATGCTCCAAAACACTCAAAGAAGTCGTCAAAAAGCTTCCTAAATCGGATATTTTGATTTTCGAGGGGGCATACCAAGCTGATTTTGAGCGTGCGGGAGTGGCGATGGAGAGCTTACTCATGAACCTCGCTCTTAAGACAAAACATATCATTTCACTGGGCAGCTGTGCGAGTTTCGGAGGGATTTTTAAAGAGGCTTCACCTGAACATATCAGCGGGATACTTTTCGATAAAGAGAATGAGAGCGGTCCGCTCAAAGATATGAGAGAAAAAGTGATCACCCTCAGCGGATGTCCCATCCATCCCAAATGGCTCAGTTTTGTTCTCGATATGATCGTACAAGGCAAAAAAATCAGTGTCGATGAGTACCACCGTCCCAAAGAGCTTTATGGCTATCTCGTCCATAACGGCTGTTTACGTAACGAGTATTTCGAATGGAAAGTGGACAGTGAGCACTTCGGAACCAAAGAGGGGTGCTTGTATTACGCCCAAGGGTGCCAAGGACCTTTTACCCGCGGCAGCTGTAACAAGATCCTCTGGAACGAGGTGAGCTCGAAAACCCGCGCTGGAACACCGTGCGTCGGATGCACCGAACCCTCTTTCCCTAGAACAGAACTCTTTAGCACCAAAACCTATATGTCGATTCCCGCAGATATGCCGCTGGGAATCCCGAAGCGAAGCTATCTCGCACTTGCAGGGGCGGCGAAATCGTTTCATATTAAACGGCTTGAGGGGAAATTGATCGATGATAACGCATGAACTGATCGAGCGGATCGAGGGGGAAGCCATACTCGATTTTAAAACCGATAAAAGCGGAATCGTCGAAGAAGCTGACATCCGATTTGTCCATTTTCGGGGGATGGAGGCGATTTTGGAGGGGCGTAACGCCCTTGATGCCCTCGTCATCGCTCCGCGTGTCTGCGGTATCTGCGGACACTCCCATCTCATCGCGGCGGTGCGGATGATTGAGAATGCTTATGTCGATGCGGGATTTTCCCTTTCAATCAGCCCCAAAGCCCGTGCGATCCGTGAAATCACCCTAGAGTGCGAACTGATCCAAAACCATATCAAATGGCTCTATCTCGTCATGCTACATGAGAGCGGCAAGCTCTTGGGAGAAGAGGCAAACGTTTCGCTAAAAGCCCTTTATGTCACCTCGCAAATCAACCAGCTCAGCGCCCTTTTCAGCGGGCAATGGCCGCACAGCTCCTATGCCATCCCCGGAGGGGTGACGTGCGATCCGACCCATATCGAGGTGATGCAAGCGTTAAAAATCCTCAGCGAGGTAGAGCAGTTCGTTGCGAAAGAGGTTTTGGGGTGCCCGTTAGAGAAGTTCGAGTTGCATCTCACAAACGATTCGCACCGTGCGTTGGAGGGGGATTTTTCAAAACTCTTGCACCAGTTTGAGAGGTTAAATCTTCTGAACTCAGGAAAAAGCCACGGACGGTTTTTGGTTTTGGGCGAGAATGCAGGCTCACTCGACAACGGTGAGCGAAGCGTCGCCGATATTGCGCTCGTGAGCGAGGACAGCTCCCACACCTTTGCTCACGGCGGTAAAACTCATGCCAAAAATGCCCTATACAACGGGGTATTTTATGAGAGCGGACCGCTCGCTCGCGCCCTCATCACTGAGAGGTCGGGGATCGGATCACTTTATCATCAGTATGGCGATAGTGCATTGACCCGTTTGAGTGCCCGTATCGATGAGATGGTAACGCTGATCGTTCATGTTCGCTCATTGCTCACGTTCCTCGATCTCTCCCAACCCTCATTTATCCCTCCTTCTCACATCGAGAGTATCAGCGGCTCTGGGGTAGGGATACTCGAAGCCCCGCGCGGATCGCTGATCCACCGTGCCCGAATTGAGCGGGGGAAAATAGTAGAGTATTCGATTATCACCCCGACGCAGTGGAATCTAGGTAATGGAACGGCTTTCAATCTCGGTGTAGCACAGAGGGCGATGATCGGAGCCGAATCGATAGCCAAAGCGTCACTGATCTTTCGCACCTTTGATGTCTGCTCGGTGTGTACGACGCATTAAGGGAAAAATTATTAGCTAGGAATCTTATGGATGGTTGTGAACTAGAAAAAATCAACGATAGTGTATGAAGTGCTACAAATTGTAGTTGGTTGGTTTTTTATAAGAATTTTGCAAAACATAACTATACGATGCTGGAATTACTCAGATCAACACTCGAAGCCAAATGTAGAGAATGAAGTATTGATGAAGATTATAAATGAGCTAAATGCGAATAGATACAAATTTTAAAGAGTTGAAAGTAAGTATTGCATTTTGAAATATATTAGAAGTTATAAAATGATTAAAAGCTATAATATAAATTATGTAAAGTATGAAGGAAAAATTATGAAATTACCTCACCCCATACAATACCAAGGTAGTAAAAGAAGTTTAGCATTACAAATTCTTCAATATTTTCCATCAGATATTGAAACTTTAATAGAACCATTTGCTGGTTCAGCCGCAATAAGTATTGCTACAGCACATTATGGTTATGCAAAAAACTTTATTATTAATGATCTAAATAAGCCTTTATTAAAATTACTTGAATTAATTATTGAACATCCAGATGACGTGTCTAAAAATTATGAGATTATTTGGAATCAACAAAGTGAAAATAGTGTAGAACATTATTTTACTATTAGAGATGAATTTAACAAATCTAATGATAGTTTTTTATTTTTATATTTAATGGCAAGATGTGCAAAAGGCGCAGTGCGATATAACAAAAATGGTCAATTTAATCAGAGTCCTGACAAAAGAAGAAAAGGGACTATGCCTCAAAATATGAAAAAAAATATTTATGGTGTTTCTTCTTTGTTAAAAGGAAAAGCAAAATTTAAATCTATGGATTATCGTCTTTTAATTGATGATTTATCGGATAAAGATCTGGTATACATGGATCCGCCTTATCAAGGTGTATGCTCAAATAGAGATTCTAGATATTACTCTGGTATAGAACATGATAAATTTGTGAATTTTTTAGAACAATTAAATAAAAAAAAAATATCTTATATTATAAGCTACGATGGTAGATTAGGTGATAAGCAATATGGTGAGTCTCTACCTACATATTTAAATTTAGAACATATTGAAATTAATGCTGGTCGCTCTTCTCAAGCTACATTACTTGGGAAAAAAGATATTACATATGAATCTTTATATTTATCGCCTGCATTACTCAATCGCATTTCGTTTAAAAATATAACGGATATTAATTCTAAAAATAAAGAGTATATGTATGCCTCGTGAAAGAAATGATTTTTTAAACTTATTAAAATCTGTAACTGCAAAACGTCCAAAAACTGTAATTGATCATATATTAGAATATGGATTTATAACTTCTGAAGAACTTCAAAGTACATATGGATATGAACACCCACCAAGGGCTGTACGTGATGTTAGAGAATATGGAATTCCTATTGAAACCTATAGAGTATCTAATTCAAATGGTAAAAAAATTGCTGCTTATAAGTTCGGGGATATAAAAAAGACACGTTTCTCAAAATTATCTGGTCGTACGGGGTTGTCCAAAAAAATCAAAGAAGAGTTAATAAGTAAATATGGGTGTAAGTGTTTTATTTATTTAGAACCAGTTGATGAAAAAGATTTACAGATAGATCATCGCATTCCTTTTGAAGTCTCTGGAGATGGTAATGGAGAATTTAATTCTGAAGATTTTATGCTTTTATCAGCTTCAGCTAATCGTGCTAAATCATGGTCTTGTGAAAATTGTAGTAATTGGAATAATGATAAAAATGAAGAAATATGCTTAAGTTGTTATTGGGCGTATCCTGAAGAATATAATCATATTGCAATGAAACAAGTTAGAAGAGTTGATTTGATTTGGGAAGAAAAAGAAATTGAGAAATATGAATTACTCAAACAAAATGCAGAATTAAACAATAAGAGTATTCCTGATTTTGTTAAAGATTTAATTGATAGTAAGTAAAAATTAGAAAGTTTTCAATGACCCCCATCACCAACAACATGGACGTATTCGCCGAAAAATTCGAGGGTATTGATCTTCACGGCAAAAAGATCACCAAAGCTGAATTTGATGACTGCACCTTCGTCTCTTGCGATTTCAGCGAAACCTTTTTTTCGTCTTGCAAATTTACCGAATGCCGTTTCGAAAACTGTAATCTGAGCCTCATGAAACTCACTAGCAGTAAAATGAGCGATGTTGAGTTTATTTCGTGCAAGATGATCGGGATCGATTGGACGATGGCCGATTGGAAGAGTTTGCTCAATGCCGACCCTTTGCGATTTCGTGAGTGTATCCTCAATGATAGCAATTTTTTCGGTCTGAACTTGGAAGGGTTGGTGATGCGGGAGTGCCGAGCCAAAGAGGTCGATTTTCGCAACGGGACGTTTCAAAAAGCGGACTTTAGCTTGAGCGATTTCAAAGGGGCGTTATTTGGTAATACCCACCTCGAAGGTGCCAACTTTACCGACTCCTCGAATACCTCTATCGATGTACGCTCCAACCATCTCAAGGGGGCTATTTTTAACCGCTATGAAGCACTGTTTTTACTCGAATCGATGGGGATAATATTAGTAGATTAAATCTCTTTTTTCCTGCTCATTTTTTCTTATTAGTCCCAAAATTAAATAACAAATTATCTTTTTAAATTAAATTTTATCTTTTAAATATTCGTTTAAGTTATCCAGTCGTAGAATACTGAATGATTGTTCATTTAATTAGAGGAGGGGATTATGTCCGATAGAGTAGAAGCGGTTAAAAAACTGTTTACTTCCCAAAGTTCGCGTGTTGAGACGAACAAGGGTGAGTCGTATTACCAAGAGCTATTCGAAAAATGTGAGGCGCGCTTGAATGAGATGCGCTCAAATCAGCCGGTTAACAAGCTCGACTTTGCCGACTTGCTCGAAGAGAACGGGATTGATAGACGTGAGTTTATGAAATGGGCGAGTGCAACGACAGCGATGTTGATGCTCCCTCCGATGTTCACACCGCTCGTTGCCGATGCCGCGTTGTTGATGAACCGTGCGCCCGTCATTTGGTTGGAACTCCAAGACTGTGCGGGTAACTCTGAAGCCCTTTTACGCTCTGACGGCCCTAAAATCGATGAGATCGTTCTCGACATCATCTCCCTCGAATTCCATGAAACGCTCCAAGCCGCATCCGGTCATCAGGCTGAAAAACAGCTCGATGAAGCAATGGAACATTTCAAAGGCAAATACCTTCTTTTCGTCGAGGGTGCTATCCCAATGGGAATGGATGGTCAATACGGAACGATCGGGATTAAAGCCGAAACGTTCCATGATCATCTCGTCCGCTGTGCTGAAAATGCAGCAGCGGTCATTGCGGTCGGAAGCTGTGCGACATTCGGAGGGATTCCTGCTGCTGCTCCGAACCCTACCGGTGCGGTCGGGGTTATGGATGTTATTAAAAACAAACCTCTTATCAATATCCCCGCCTGTCCGGCAAACCCTGCCAATATGGTGGGTGTGATCTTGCATTATGTCTTGACGGGGCAAGTGCCTGAACTCGATTCCCTTCTCCGTCCTAAATTTGCATTCGGTTATCGTATCCATGATAACTGCGAACGCCGTGCCCACTTCGATGCGGGTGAGTATGTCGAAGAGTGGGGCGATGCCGGTGCTCAAAACAACTTCTGTCTCTACAAAATGGGGTGTAAAGGGCCGATGACGTTTAACAACTGCTCTATCGTCCGCTATAACGAAGCAGTAAACTGGCCGATTGGGGTCGGTCGCGGCTGTATCGGTTGTTCGGAACCGGATTTCTGGGATAAATACGCCCATGAGCGTCCTATGGCGGATGCGAAGATCAAAGCACCGACTGGCGGAGTCGAAAAAAGTGTCGATGAATTCGGTTTGGGCTTGTTGACCGCAGCGGGGATCGGTATTGCGATCCATGCCGCAGCCAGTACCGTAGCCGGTAAACGAGAAAAATCAGGAGAGAACCATGAGTAAGCATATAGTAGTTGACCCTATTACCCGTATTGAGGGGCATTTGCGTATCGAAGCGGTCATTGATGATAATAACACGATTGTGGATGCCTACAGTGCATCGACGATGTTCCGTGGTATTGAAACGATTTTGCAAGGGCGTGACCCTCGCGACTGCGGATTGTTGGCGATGCGTATTTGCGGTGTTTGTACCGGTACTCACTATCAACGTTCCATTGAAGCGGTTGAGGATGCGTTTGCTATTACCATCCCTAAAAATGCTCGTATTGTTCGTAACTTGATCCAAGGTGCGTTGTATGTGCATGACCATGTCGTCCATTTCTATCACCTCCATGCGTTGGACTTCGTTGATGTTGTTTCAGCATTATCCGCTGATCCGGCTAAAACAGCGGCAGAAGCTCGTAAGTGGGCAACCGTAGCAGGCTCAAATCCGTTTATCGACGGTGAGAGTGAATTTAAAGCGATCCAAGAGCGTGTTGCAAAATTTGTCAAACAAGGTCGTTTGGGGATTTTCGGAAACGGTTACTGGGGTAATCCTCACTATAAACTCACTCCGGAACAAAACCTTATCGGGGTTG
>NZ_JBAQPS010000058.1:0-2419 GCF_049305995.1 Sulfuricurvum sp. | reverse complement strand
CTGTGATAGCGATTTTGGTTGTTACTATTTCAGCGGTGCTTTTGAGTATATTGGTTGGTGTAATTATTGCTATGAGCGGATTACCGATCCCTGAAATGGCGGGATAAAAATGCGTTTAGTGTTACTTGTTGGGCTGATTCCCCTCGTTTTATCGGCAAAAGCGGTCAAAGTCGATGAATTACTGACCGAAAAAAATAAAATCCAAAGTGATGTGAGTATTTCGTATCTCAATACTCAGCGTAATAGCAGTGATGTGGGTTTGGTTGAGTATCAGAGTGCAAACGGTGATTTTGTGAGTATTCCGACTTATTTGGGAAGTGTTGAGAGTCAGAGCGATCGATTGGTGTATTCGCTGTCGTTGCGATATGGACTAAATAAAGATGCCGAAGTGTTTGGTTTCGGTAATCTCTACAGCTCAACGGAGCGTACGTTGAATGCAAGTGGTACCTCTTCTCATAGCGATAGCGGTTTTAGCTCATTTGGGATAGGTGGTGTGTACCAAGTGCGAGCTGAGGATGATTATCCTGCGGTATTGGTCGGTGGGACGGTTGATTTGATCGATCATGATGAAATGTTGAAAAAAAACTTTTATTTTAAAAGCGGTTCGGCATTTGTCTCATCGTACTACACGAGTGATCCGGTTGTCTTTTTTCTGAGGGCTTCGTATGGATACAACGGGAGCCATACAAACCAGAATCATTCCCTTGAAACGGGAAATGTATTGAGCATTACCCCCCAAATTCATTTTGCGGTGAACCCTTATACCAGTTTAAACTGGGGAGTACGCTATCAGTATAAAGGCAAAGATACCTATGATGGGAATGCGATTTCAACCAATCAAAGCCAGTTGGGTTGGTTGTTTGGAGCGAGTTATGAGATAAATGCGAAAAGTGTTATCAGTGCCGATATGGAAAAAATGGATGCATCCACCTATTCGCAAAGTACGATGACCCTCAATTATTCATACAAATTCTAATGAAAGCTATCATTTTATTGGTATTTGCACTTTCAGCGTTTGGAATGACGATTGCTCAAAAAGAGTTTACCCTTAAAAAAGAGGTCAAATCGTGGATTGAGTTCAAAAATGAGCGTTTAACGCGGCAAAATTACGATTATTCGTGCGGCAGTGCGGCATTGGCAACACTTCTTAGCCACTATTATGATGCGAATGTCACCGAAGAGATGATTTTAAAGAGTGTATTGGAAGTTAAAGGGATTGATAAACAAGCCTCAGAACTCGAAAATCAAGAGGGTAATAACGGATTGTCATTTTATGACCTATCACAGTATGTTTCAACACAAGGTTTTAAAGCGGTTGGTATTGCATTAGGGATGGAAGAGCTTAGAAAACTTCAAATTCCTGTGATTGTCTTCGTCAAAATACGTAAGCAGGAACATTTTACGGTACTCAAAAAAATGGATGAGCGGTATGTGTATCTCGCTGACCCCTCTTTTGGCAATATTCGAGTAAGCCATGCAAAGTTTAAAGAGATGTTTTTTACCCGTGAAGCTGAGGATAAACCCGGAAAAATATTGGCTGTTTTAGCTCAAGGAAATGCCAAAGGGGATGAAGCGTTTAAAGCGGTAGTGCCGTTTCCGAACAGTATTTATGAGAGAATTACCAACCCGTTGCGTCGTTAAAAAAATTAAACTTTTTGCATAATATATTTTTCCGTTCGTGGTGAGTTTGTCGAACCATGAACTAAACACCCTTCGACAAGCTCAGGGCGAACGGTGTCATATTTGCTAAATCGAGGTTATGTAAAAAGTCTATTTAATCTTCTCCAGCAAACAGATAAAGAACCCATCGATGGTGTCGGTGGGTAAAATCCGCACGGCGTTTTGTATCCGCTCGTCATATACCTCTTTTCCCCAGCGCGTCAGAGGCTTCTGGATGTTATCGAAGGGCAATGTGAGGGGGATGGTCTTTAAATGCGCTCCATGGCGTTCTAAGAGGTGCTGAAGAGGGCTTTCGTTCTCTTCGGGTGAGAATGAGCAGGTACTATAGAGCAATTTGCCACCCGGTTTGAGGGCATCAAATGCCGAGAGCAATAAACGGCGCTGAAGTTTCGAGGTCTCTTTGACTTTGTGGACGCTCCAGTAGCTCATACTTTTCGGCTCATGGGTTTTAAAGCGTGCTTCGGACGAACACGGGGCATCGAGGAGGATGCGGTCAAACATCTCAGGGCACTTTTTCCCGACACTGCGCCCGTCGGTCATATAAGTGTGGGCGTTGGTCACCCCTTGGTGTTTGAGGTTATCGCAGAGGCGGAAAAAACGTTCTCGCTGAAGCTCTACGGCGGAGAGCCATCCGGTATTTTCCATCATCCCTGCGAGCATGAGGGTTTTTCCCCCCGGTGCGGCGGCGAGATCGAGTACCGTCTCTTCGGGGCGAGGAGCGAGCAACACGGGGGCAATC
>NZ_JBAQPS010000057.1:0-3703 GCF_049305995.1 Sulfuricurvum sp. | reverse complement strand
CCATTTTCCCTCTTCATAAAAGAGCTCCAACGCTTTGTTGGCAAATCGCTGTGCGTCGATGAGATAGCACTCATCAAATGTCGATTGGTATCCTTCGATCAGAGCACTACACAAATAGGCGTAATCTTCTAAAAAGGCATCGATTTTCGGTGTTTTATGAATAAGGGTTGAGTGTTTGAGCATCCCGTTCAAAAACATCGTTTCACTCAATTTTTCGAGAGAACGGATCGCTTGCGCTTGGTAGGTACAATCTGATTTTCCCAAAACAAACAGCGATTGAATCATCATCGCATTCCATGCCGTAATCACTTTGCGGTCGATAAAGGGGTAGGCTCTGCTTTGACGCAAAACACTTAGCTCACGGCAAAAAGGGTCAAACCATTCAGGACGCTCGTGCGAGGAGAGGCGGATGATGCAGTGCCCCTCGAAATTACCCCCCCTTGTCGCGCCGATGGAGTGCGCCGCTTCATGTACATTTGGGATCGATAGCTTTTCGAGTACGGTGATAATCTCATCGTAGGAGTAGATGAAGTATTTTCCCTCTTCCCCCTCGCTATCGGCATCGCTGGCACTGTAAAACAGATTATCTTCCATCATCAATCTCATCATGAAATCGGCGCTCTCTTTAGCAACTCGGAGGTATCGATCGTCGCTATACACCATCCCCGTATGGGCATAGAGTTCGCAGAGGAGGGCATTGTCGTAGGTCATTTTTTCGAAATGGGGCACGAGCCACGACTCATCGGTGCTGTAGCGGCAAAATCCGCCGTCGATGTGATCGTATAATCCCCCCAATGCCATCGAGTCGAGCGTATGGGTAATGATCGTTTTGATTTTCTCATCGCTTTGGAGCCTGTCGAGGGTTAGGAGTGTTTTGAGGGTGGAAACATGGGGGAATTTCGGAGATTTGGAAAATCCGCCGTTGATCTCATCGTAGTTATGCTGAGCTTGGAGAATAAATTGGGTGATGATTTTCTCATTTAAAACGGTTGCTTGGACACTTTCGTTTTTAGGACGCATAAATGCGGTGATCTCGTCGGCGTTTTGGAACAGTTTTTCGTCATTTTGGGCTACTTTTTCGGCGATGATAGCGGTCAGCTCACTAAATCCCATCATCTGATTTTGATTATAAGGCGGTATATAGGTAGCAGCATAAAAGGGTTTGTTCTGCGGTGTAGCGAAAATAGAGAGCGGCCACCCCCCAAAGCGTCTGTTGAGGAGATTATGAAGCTCTTGATAGTGCTTGTCGATGTCGGGGCGCTCTTCGCGATCCACTTTGATGCAGACGAAGTGTTGATTCACGAATTCGGCAATCTGTGGATTTTCAAACACCTCATGTTCCATCACGTGGCACCAATGGCAGCTGCTGTAACCGATAGAGATAAATATAGATTTGTGTTCGGATTTTGCTTTTAAAAATGCTTCGTCACACCATGGAAACCAGTCAATCGGGTTATCTTTGTGTTGTTGTAGGTAGGGTGAATCTTCGAATGCGAGACGATTGGACATAAAATGCTCCATAGTATAGTTGGGTATAGTGTAGCATTTGAGGCTATGTCTAAGCTGAAGAGTATCATTTTAACCTCATTCTAAATGAGGAAATAAAATATGCTATACTCAGATTTTGCAAAATTGAATTGAAAAGTTAACGGTGGTGTAAAATTATTTAAAAGCCAAAGATTTAAAAGAGGTGCTTGAAATTATCAAAGAGAACAAAAGTAACTTTGAAACGAGAAATCTATTATAGTTCCTTTATGATCTTTTTTTTTCATAGAAATGTAGCCATAATTGTAGATTTCACTCGAAGTTTCTAGCCGTTAACATGTTTCCACTTTTTTAACGGTGAATCAGGCTGTAAAATTGTAGCGTAAAGCTACGCTTCGACCTCTTCTTTTTTCTTCGATTTGAGCTTTCTTTGTGATTCCCCCTGTAGTTAAATTTTATAGACACTGTGAATGATACGATCGAGTATCGCGTCAGTTGTTTAAAGAGGAGATTCTCGCTTATTTCGACAACTGGGAGAGAGCGGTGAGTCACATCATGGAAAATCGCTATGGAGCTGATAAAGCACGAGAAATTGCCGTCGAATCAGTCGCATCGGTTCAAGGGGCTATTATGATGATGAATCTCTATAACGATTCGACCCTTTATCTAAAAATCGAGAAAAAATTGATCACTTTGCTCGATTAATTTTTTTTACTTATCTTATCAAACAACCGTTTGTTTTGTAAATAGTCAAGGAGGATTCTAACATGCAAAACCAACACGTAAGGGAGCTATCATGAAAAGCTATTTTCAAAAGTTCAGAGGAGAACATGCACCGCTTGCCGCCAAAGCGGCTTAATTTTCTTTCATGTCATCGGCGATATGTGGTGGAGTATGGCGTTGGCTCTTGCTACTGCACTCGCCGTCATGCTTGCAACCAATACCGTTCATCCTCCTGCTGGATCAAACCCCATCATCGTTTTTTTACTGGGTGCCCCGTGGACGTTTTTGATTACCCCGACGCTGATTGGAGCTGTGCTATTAGTGATTGTCGCACTTATTTATCTCAATCTCAAAAAATCGCTGGTTTATCCGTCGTATTGGGTTTAAATGGTAATAACACTCATTTTATCTCATTTTATCTCATTTTAACAACAGAAATCAGACTATTCGCATTAAAATCGATACAGTTGTCTTTTGAAATTGATTGTAAATGCTCTATATATTCTTTTTCAAATTGAGGATAATTGGATTCCAACTGATTTAATAACCCCTTGTATCCCGTACTGTTGAGAAGTTGCCACCATTCATTAATCTCCATTGGAAACACAATCTCAATATCATGGATTTCCAAACTATCGTATTCGATATGAGCACATAGCGTTTCTATTTCATCTTGCGTCGTCAGTTGTCTTTTTTCTATCCGCTTCGGCGGCGCGATATTGTAATTTTGTTCCAATAGCTCTAAAAATATTTTGGAGTACGGCTGAAAAGCTTGATCCGTAAAGGTTGAAAAAATGAATTTCCCCTCATCACTCAATCGCTCAGAAACATCGCTAACGACTTTTTCCATATTTGGGTAGAAGAACAGCCCGTATCCGCACGTAATGAAATCAAACTTTATATCTTCAAAATCCAGATTTTCTACATCTTGAACCAAGTAGGTGATGTTGTTTATCCCGTGTTCTTTTGTCTTTAATCGGGCTATATTGAGCATCTCTTCGGAAATATCGACAGCGTAAATATTTGCATTAGGAAACTTTTTGGCAAGTTCTATCGCGATATGACCTGTCCCCGTCGATAAATCTAAAATATTCAAATTATCGTTTTCGCAATGAATCAAATCGACCATTCTTTTGGCTGATAGGATAAACTGCTGATTTCTATCATAGCTTTTGGCTACGTTGTCAAAGGTATTTTTGATATTATCTTTAATAGTTTGTTCTTCGTTATTCATATGGTAATCTTGCTCCCTTATCAACTATTTTTCAAAACTCAAATCATAAGACTAAAACTCTTCAATATATGAAACTTTTGATGTAGATTCTATCGATTTGCTCTTTTGTCCGCATACTTTTAAACATTTCAATCCTTTACAATAATATGTTCAAAATCCACCACGTTGATCGTACAGCATGATTTCATCCAACGATTGAGCATACTCCATCAACGGCTCTTCCAAATCGCATTCACGGAAGATTTTGAGTACATTTGCCCC
>NZ_JBAQPS010000056.1:0-3535 GCF_049305995.1 Sulfuricurvum sp. | reverse complement strand
ACTTTATACCCTATATCTTGAGCAATATCATACGCTTCAATATGTTTAGCTAATGCTTCTTCATGTTTGCCAACATCTTGACTAGCTATTCCAGTGTTACCTAAAAATATAACTTGAGAAAAAAGATCCTTTTCATCTATAGCAATTGAAAGAGCTGTTTCCCAATATACTTTGGCCTTTTCAACATCTGAAAGAGCATATGCAAAATTACCAATTTTATCCAATCGCTGTATTTTCGCTTTTGAACTTAATTTTGGCTCATCCTGTTGATAATCATCAATCAGACGCTGAAGTTCATCATGTTTAGTAGATGGTGTACTAACGGCCGTATTTTTAAGCATATCACTTAACGTAATACTAAAAAGAGAAAACGACATCAAATCGGGGGCGTTTTGAGAAAATTCGAGGAAAAGCGGATGATTGACGATCACGAACAGCTTGATCTTGTTTCGCGAAATATAGTCACGGTTAAACTGCAAAGAGCGAACAGCATCTTCGGCACCATTGCCATCGAAAAGGTTGAGAATGAGATATTTAGACGGGTCTGTCGGGTTTTCGATATTGGCATAAAAAAAATCATAGGTAAACGCATCAAATCGGAGCGTTTTAGCCTCGGTAATCGCATTTAGATATTCGATTAAATCTTCGCAAAGTTCATTCGTATCGACCGCAATAAATGAGAGAAACGAACTCTCTTTTCGTATACGGACAGAGACTTTAAGCTCAGAAAATTCCACCCACTGCTTTGGCAGAATACGAGACTTAAGAGCATTTTTAGCCATCGGAGTCTTTACTATACACTTCAACCGTTTTTTGGATCAGGGGATTAACCTCATACCACGGTTCACCGTTGTGATAGCTAAACACTAATGTCTCTTTGATACAGTTGTTGAGCGATGTTTGATCCTCATCAGTCGGTTTGCTGAATTGTTTGTGCGTTTTATGGATTTGACTCAAAATATAGATTCGGTTTGCGGCTGACATCGCGAGATTGTTTTTTAAATTTTGAACAGCTTTCTCTATATGTTGAAATATGATATTTCCGCTACCGGAGACGATAGCAGTGATAGCGGCTTGATAGATGATATTGATAAGTTGTCGGATATTTCCGCCACTCATTTTAACGGCCTCTCTAATCGCATCCTCTGCAATGAGTCCAATATTAACACGGTGCAAGATAATATTTTTCAGTGCTTCAATATTTCGTTCAACTTCTCCATCTTCATGCTCATCTTCCAATGGGTTTTTCGTCACTCTCGTCGTTAGATTAAAAAGGTTCGGTTTGGAACTCGTCGAATAATCCCGTATCGCAAAAAGAGGAATTGTGATGATCTTCGGACATTCTAAAGACTCTAAAAGGGCGACATTGCTGAAAAAAATACTCTCAATGTCTTCAGCTTTTTTGATCTTTTCTAAATCATCTAGGATTAGAAAAAGAGACTTTTCACTTCTAAACATACTCTCTTCGTATCGATGGATGATAGTATTGATAAGTTCTTTTAGCTTTGTTTTGTCCACATACATAATTCGACGAATTTTTTCTCTATCATTTTTATTGATTTTGTATCCCGCAAAAAGCGATGCACCGAAAGAGAGACCGAAAAGCGATGGTTTAGCACTTACTTCGACTTTGCCACCCCGATTAAAATCTATGTCACTTGTAGATTCACTACTTTGTTCTAATTTTCCTAAATTTAGCTCTTTTAGGTCGTTTAGTTGAGTGAAATATTCTTCAACAAATCCCCCTTTTTCTGCTACTTTTAGACCGACAAATAGCAATAAATCGACAATATCGGTATCTTCTTCTTGAATCAAATCCATACATCCAATATTTAAAAAGCTATTTTTTTCTTCAAGTTTTTCGTTAGGAACGAATGCAAGGGCGGTACTTTTACCATTCCCCAATTGTCCACACACATAAAATGTTTTGGTGGGGATTCGATTAATTAAGATTTCGGTTCGAAGACGTTCAATTTTATCATCATAAATAGAGACATAAAAATCTCGCTCAGCAACGCTTAACGGTTTTTGTCCATCAAACGCTCGCGCAATTTCTTCTATATTTGTACATTTCTGCATGATTACCACCTCAAGAACAATTGTTCTAAATCTAAACACATAATTAAGTTTTCGATTATATCGCTATCTTTGTAGAATAATCATTAAAACCCATCCTATCGACTAAAATTGGTATAATACCTCTATGATAGAACTTGATAACCGAACCGACAAAACCTATAATTTCTCATTACTCGATCAAATCGCCCATGACTTAACTGATCAAGAAATTGAGCTGATCCTAACCGATAATAGCGAAATAGCCGAGATAAATCGAGAATTTCGCAACATCGATAAAGCGACCGATGTTCTTAGCTTTCCGAGCGATCCGTTCCCCGGTGCACCGATAGGAAGTATGGTAATCAGTGTTGATAAAGTCGCGAGTGTAGCGCACGAATTGGGGCACAGCGAAAATGATGAGATCGCCCTCTTATTCATTCACGGACTTCTTCATCTAAAAGGGTTTGATCACGAAATCGATAACGGTGAAATGCGTCAAAAAGAGGTCGAGCTGATTGAGAAGTTCAATCTCCCTAAAAGCTTGATAGTCCGAACACTGGGAGAATAGTCATTTTTTAATGTACCCCAAATCATCGAGCTTGTTGTAAATAGATGAAACGATTCCACCCGTTGCTTCTCCTCCATGTCCCCCATGTTCAACCATAACTGTTACAATAAACTGGGGATTATCGGCAGGACCATATGTTGTGAACCATGCATGTGAACGACTAAAATAATCCATCGAGTGTTCATTTTGACGCTGTTTTACATTTTGTGCGATTCCGGTAGTTTGTGCTGTACCGGTTTTTCCAGCAATAGGAAATCGAGTTGAAACAAACCCTTTTGCCGTTCCTCCTGGATCATTACAAACACTTTGCATGGCTTTTTGAATAATTGGCAACTTATCTTTTTCAACTTGGGTTAAAACATCCAGAGGATTGGGGGTATAGGGATTATCATTGATTATTTTGGCAACATGGGGAATTGGCAGTTTACCGGTTGCCATCAATGCTGTAAACTGTGCCATTTGCATTGGTGTAACCAAAAAATCCCCTTGACCTATAGCGGTATTCAAGGTTTCTCCCTGATACCATGGTTTATTAAATTTTTCTCGTTTCCATATTCGGCTGGGTACGGTACCGATAAATTCATTTGGTAAATCAATCCCTGTTTTTTTACCTAAACCCATACGTATTAGATTCGTACTCATTCGCTCGATTCCAACCTGTAAAGAACCTTTATAAAAATAGTCATCACAACTTTGTGTAATTGCTTTTGAAAGATCTGTAGTGCCATGTCCTGTAGGCTTCCAACATCGAAAAGCACGATTTCCAAGCTTCATTGAACCGCTACAATGAATACTACTGTGTTCATTTAACATTCCTGAAGTGACATATATGAGTCCCATACCAGTTTTAATTGTAGAACCTGGGGGATAGAGTCCATTAATCATTTTATTTGTAAATGGGGCATCTAC
>NZ_JBAQPS010000055.1:0-2860 GCF_049305995.1 Sulfuricurvum sp. | reverse complement strand
GTGCGAAGAGCATCACAAAGAGAAAAAGCGACGAGGTGGGAAACCGAATAGCTTGTCGATTGCAGATCAACTATTACTAATGCTTGGGTATTATCGAGAGTATCGAAGCATGGCACATATTGCTTTTCAAAACTACGCCATTGACTTACCAATAAACATCTGATACAATTATCCTATGGAAATAGCTGAAACTACTATCTTTACTCGTGAAATCACCCGTATCCTCTCTGATGAGGAATATAAGGAGCTTCAAACCTTTTTAGTGGAGCATCCTAAAAGCGGAGCGGTGATTAAAGGATCAGGCGGAGAGAAAAATTCGCTGGTCCATCAAAAACAGCGGTAAAAGTGGTGGAATACGAAATATCTACTACTATCATGAGGAAAATAGTCTTATCCTTATGATCTATGTGTATGAAAAAAGTAAAACATCCGATTTGTCCCCAAAACAAATCGAGATGTTGAGAAAAACTTTCATAGGAGGTTTATGATGGAAGATTCAATGTTTAATGACTTACTTGCAAGCGTTGGCGAAGCAAAAGAGATACTACAGCACACACGAAAACCGTCACGTTCATTCATGATTGATGAGCCTGATGCTAAATCTATACGAGCACGATTAAAGCTTACTCAGGATGAGTTTGCGGGACTTTTAAATATCAGTGTAAATACACTAAGAAACTGGGAGCAGTCACGTCGTAAACCTGAAGGTCCTGCACGTGTATTACTTGGGATTGCAGCTACGCATCCAGAAGTGTTTGCTCATTAAGTGCTTAGTGCACCTGACGGGGCTGGAAAAGTAGAATTAAGCCTTATTAAAGGATCGGTGTCCGCTTTGGTACAGATTTTTATTTGTACCCGGATTTCCATCGGGTCTTCCTCCTAATGAAACCTCTCTAATGCCTGCAAGCCCTTTTTCGTTATACCATTTGAGCCTTCTAAAAAAAGTATCAAGACCTATCATTAGCTGTGTTGTGACAGCTTTTGAACTATTGCCTTTCATCACCAATAATATTGTCTGTACTCATAAAGATCATCAATACCAAGCTCGACAAACCGATATCAATGACCGCTTTAAGGTATTTTATGGCAAATGGGATTAGATAAAAGGTTGTCACTTGACAACTAAATAGTTTTGTCGATATACTAACGAATATAAGGAATACTATGTCAAACAGACCAAGACATCCTGATAAGGATATTGAAGCTGCCATTGCTCATGCTGAAGAACTTGGATGGACAGTAAAAAAGAGAACTGGCAAAACTCATGCATGGGGATTACTTTTGTGTCCTTACAATGATAACGCTTGCAGAAATGGGATCTTTTGCCAAATAAGTATATGGTCAACGCCTAAAAATCCTCAGAACCATGCAAGAGATTTAAAAAGGCATGTAGATGGCTGTATTAAAGCCAAACAGGATAATGAAAATAAAGGAGATTCCGATGCGTGAATACGAATTCGAACTTTTGTTCAAAGTAAATACTAACGAAGAGATGAATAATCTTATCGATCGTCTTTACGAAGCTGGTTGTGATGATGCGCTGATTGGAAGTGGTAAAAGCGGCGTAATAGGGCTTTCTTTTACACGTGAAGCCATAAGTGCCGCAGAAGCATTCGAAAGTGCAATCAAAGATGTTAAAAAAGCAATCCCTACTGCATCACTCACGGAAGCAAAGCCAGATTTCGCAGGAGTCTCTGATATAGCTGAGACCATCGGATGTTCTCGTCAAAATATTCTCAAAATTTTTGCTTCAAGCGAAGCACCGATGCCGGTCCATTCAGGCAATACATCACTCTGGCATTTAAGTGAAGCATTACGATGGCTAAATGATGGGAAAAGGGCTGAACGGTACAATATTCCCCAATGGAAGATCGACGTTGCCACAATCGCAAAAGAGATTAATTTTGCAGTTGAAGCGATGCGTATGCCAACACATACGTCGATTAGACAGCTGTTGGCATAACCCATCTATAAAGTATTTAAGCTACTTTTAAAACACATGGGAATAAAAATCCCTTTGTAGGTGGACACCCAATTATCCGATATTTATAAATCCGAAAATACTTTTTTTTACATTAGACTTCTTACATAACCTCAAAAGCGGTTCAGAAATTGAAACCATCTGAGTTCAAACGGCTGGTAGGTGTAAAAAACGATATATTTTCAGAGATGTTGCAAGTACGATTTGACATCAATTTTGATCGGAAGCAGGTATCCATCGATACAGTGTCGCCAATGATACTCCAAAATCTTTAGCAACATCACGAGGCGGCACTCCACTGGAGTGTCATCGTATAGCTACTTCCTCCGAAGAGGAAGCGTTATTGTTGATAAGCATTAACGATAATATTGGAAGGAAGATTAATGCATGTTTGTTCATACTGGCACATATCAAGAGCCTTAGGCTCTTTGAAGGCATGAATGGATTGAATAATCTGATCAAAATCGAGTGAATGAGATATAGATTGAGATGCGAACTGTACGTCTACGGTTTCAAATATTCTTTCATCATCTAAAGTATACAATGAGCTTGCGCCGACAATATTACCTTGATCGATGCGGTTTATTTGATTGTTTGAGAGATGTAATGAGGAGATATGAGCTTCGCGTAGAGTTAGCATCTCTCCCTCATCGGTTTGGGCATTTAGATTGGTATCGATCCATAGAGAGAGTTCTGCGAAGGCTTGATCCGAGGTCGTGAGCATAGTGTCATGATTATCATCCAAATCACTCAGTGCGGCGTAGCCCTCTTTTGCTTTGGTGCCGTTTGAGAGAACCGTAGCACTGCCGAAGAGTTCACTTCCGTCGTTAATCATACCGTCACGGTTAAGATCACGAACCAAGAATGCGTCTATTCCAT
>NZ_JBAQPS010000054.1:0-1787 GCF_049305995.1 Sulfuricurvum sp. | reverse complement strand
GAGTATTACGTCAACGATGCGGGGAATCAAATCGATTTACTCGGTGTATCCTTACAGCTCGAAGGGCGTAGCTCTCTTCTGGGAGAAGCGGTAGAATGGCCGGAAAAATACTATCGTGGTGAGTATCTTAGTGACTTAGCCAAAGAGGTAGTAGAGATTTTCGGTGAAGAAGCATTACGCGATGAGAGCCGTCAGAAAGAGCTGGCTCTTTGGGCAAAAGATAAAATATTAGCTCTTATTGTTGAAGATTTGGCATCGATTAACGTCCATTTTGACACCTTTGTCGGTGAAGCCTCTCTCTATAGTGAGTGGGATCGCGTAATGGCAAAAATGGGTGAGGGTGTTTACGTGAGTGAGGGTAAAACCTTTATCCACTCATCGGAACACGGCGATGACCATGACCGTGTCGTGGTGCGCGAAGACGGACGTCCGACCTACCTTGCGGGAGATATTATCTATCATAACCAAAAGTTCGAGCGCGCCTATGATGATTACATCAATATCTGGGGAGCGGATCATCACGGCTATATTGCCCGTGTGAAAGCGGCGATCACCTTTTTGGGCTACGATTCAGAAAAACTAGAAGTGCTCCTCTCTCAAATGGTGAGTTTGCTCAAAGACGGTGAACCGTTCAAAATGTCCAAACGTGCAGGTACCGTTATTCTGATGAGTGACGTGGTTGAAGAGATCGGTGCAGAAGCGTTGCGTTTTATGTTCGCCTCTAAAAAGTGCGATACGGCACTCGAATTTGACATCGAAGAGCTCAAACGCCAAGACAGCTCTAACCCGATCTACTATATCCAATACGCCCATGCTCGTATTCAGACGTTGATTGCGAAAAGCGAAAAAAGTATGGATGAGATTATGGCTTCCCATTTGCATGGGTTAAGTGCGGATGCGGACGGATTGCTGTTCGAAGCGTTATTGTTGCCGGAGATTATCGACGATGCCTTCGAATCGCGTCAAGCGCAAAAACTCCCTGATTATCTCAAAGTTCTTGCGGGGCGTTTACATAAATTTTACTACGATACCCGAATCATCGGTACCGAAGATGAAGCGAAGTTATTAAAACTTCTTCTCGTTGTCGCTCTCTCGATTAAAACGGGACTTTCACTTCTTGGAATCCAAGCCAAAGATCGGATGTAAATCCGATTTTACCCCAACAATCTCGTAACATTTTGTTGAAGCATATCGTTTCGATGTGCCATCGCAATCTGAGCCACATCCAATTTTAAATTACTTTGTTGAAAATCTTTGATGGCATTGACCATATCGGTATCGGTAATTTGGCTTTTTGCCGCTGAGGTTGCCGTGATCTGCTCTAATAACGTATTGGATGCACTGATGAGTCCGTTGGTTGTAGAACCTATCGTTGAATTGGCTTGAACCAGTGCATCCCGATAGGATTCAATGCTCTCTTGGCTATCGATTTTAAGAGAAGAGGTGGATACCTCAGGGATGGATGCGCTTATGGTGCTATCCCCTAGTGAGAGGGTTGTAGTACTTCCAAAAAGCGATTTACCGTTAAAACTGCTGCTATCGATACTTTGCTGCATTGATTCAACCGTTCGGTTGAATTCACTTTGCAACCCTTGTTTTTGAGTTTCGTTTAATGAAGCACTGTTGTAACGGACACTTAAATCATTAAGTGTTTGGGTTTGATCACTGAGAGAGTTTAGTGTCCCTCCTGCGATTTGCATCATCGCAACCCCGTCATTGGCATTCATGAGCCCTTGTGACATGGTAGAAATTTGGCTTTGTAACATATCAGCGATAGATCGTGAAGC
>NZ_JBAQPS010000053.1:0-2982 GCF_049305995.1 Sulfuricurvum sp. | reverse complement strand
TCTGCTCGACAGTCGCCGCAACATCCGCGGTGCGCGAATAAGTCATCGATTGTACAGAAATCGGTGCATCACCGCCGATGGCGACATTTCCGACAAAAATTTGTTTAGTAGGGTAGCGTGTTATCATAGGATAGATTGTAACGATTTTGATGTTAAAAGAAAGTTACGTAAATTCTAGCGGATCCATATCGATCTCACAAAGTGGTGATTTAACCTGTTTGATTGCACGGATCAAATCGGTGCTTTTATCGCTTCGAAGCAGTATCTGAAAACGGTATTTATCAGCAATCTTCTCGATAGGCGATGCACCAAATCCGACCATTTGAACCTGTCCGATCCGCTCGATTTGCTCAACCGCTCTCTCCATCTCCGCTTTTGCTTTCAGACCATTTTTATGAGCATAGAGCAATCGTGCCAGTTTTTTCGTCGGAGGGTAGCGACCATTGCGGATACGTAGCTCATCGATCAAAAATTGCTCGTAATCGTCCAAATAACCTCGAAAAAAGGATTCATTAAAACTCTGTACCAACACGGTAGCATTTTGTTTTCGACCACTCCGTCCCGCGATCTGCACCAAAAGCGATAATGCCTTCTCCCGTGCGCGATAATCAGACTGTGAAAGGAGGTTATCGATCCCCATCACCACAGCAAGGGTAATATCGTGATAATCATGCCCTTTAGAGAGCATCTGTGTCCCCACGAGTAGATCGATCTCTTTGTTATTAAACGCTTCGAGGACTTTGATCAGTTTGTTTTGAGTCGTGATAATATCACGATCAAACTGCTGAACTCTCAGATCTTCATTCAACCCTTTAAAATGCTCCACTGCCTCCGCCGTTCCCAGCCGCGTCGTACGCAATGCACCGCTTTGACATTTCGGGCACACTTTGGGGAGGACTTCGGTGTAGTTGCAGTAATGACATTTCAGGGCACGGGAATTTTTATGCTGACTCATCCCCACACTGCAAAACGGGCACTCCACATGGTAACCGCACGCATCGCACACCGTGTATTTGAAATTCGCCCGTGTCGGTATAAACACAATCGCCTGATGGCCTGATACATTATTTTCCATTATCGCACGGTCTATAGTCGGTGTCAGTGCTTCCAAAGAGGGCTCAAAGTCAAATGTCCGTTTTGCCTCAAAATATCCCCCTCTTAGCCGAAAAAACGGATATTTGCTATAACTGCCCAAACTCGGCGTTGCACTCCCCAACACAACAGGGATTTTGAGAAGATTACCGATATAAACCGCCATATCCCGTGCATTGTAGCGAGGACGAGAGGAGGATTTATAACTCTCATCGTGTTCCTCATCCACCACGATCAACCCCAAATCCGCTATCGGTAAAAAGAGCGCCGAGCGAGGCCCAACGATGATATGCGCCGTCCCATTATAAATTTTTTCCAACGTCACTTTTTTTTGCTTTGGAGTCATTTTCGAATGCCACAACACCACGGAATCGCTAAAATGATTGCAAAAACGCTTCTCCATTTGAGGGGTTAGAGAGATTTCAGGAAGGAGGAGTAAACACCGTTTCCCCTCACGGAAAATCTCATCCATCCGTGACATATAGATTTCACTTTTCCCCGCTCCCGTATCACCGAATAAGAGAGAGACGGAATGAGCGCGTATAAAATCAAGGGCTTGAGATTGAGATTCTGAGAGGGTAATATCTATCGTCATTCGTTCGTGGTGAGCCAGTCGAACCATGAACCCAACGACCGGCTCAGGGTGAACGGGAAAAGGTACAAAAAGATTCAATGCTTCGCCAAGCGAACATCCGTAGTAATCACTGATAAAATTGGCGGTTTTAATTTGAGTATCAGAATAACAAAAGGGGGCTATCTCACCGATCGGCTGTGTCGTGAAATCAGGTTTCTCACACTGCGCGATCACTACCCCGTGTATGGTACGAGTAGAGAGAAAAACTTCAACTTCAGTACCTATGACAAGGAAATTTTTACCGCGGTAAGTTAGAGGCTCAAGAGGGGAACCCAAAAGGGCTATTGAATAATAACCGGTTTCCACATTTAGTTCGTTAAATCTGCGCAGTCATTACCACCAGTACAACGAAAAGTCCCTGCCGTCGTGTCATATTCAAATGTATGATCACCACTTTGAAGTTTAAATTTATAGGTATCTTGAGCTGTTTTTCTCCAGTCTCCATCATTGGACCCTGATATTATCCCGTATTGAAGTAAACTATTTGCTGACGTCCCATTATGATCAAACAATGTATCTCCATCGCTCGATGATGTAGTCGTCAATTTGTCAATATGGTTAATATACGATACATTTCCGGTCAATAACCGTGACTGTCTCTCACTGACGATCGCCGCACGGATTGCCGCTACATCACTGCGACCTTTAGCAACATGAGCATCGTTTACACTCGATCCGAGTCTTGGTATTGCTATACCGGCTAAAATACCCAGTATAACAATAACAAACACTAATTCGATGAGGGTAAATGCTGACTTTTTAATCAATTCTAAACCTTTTTTTATACCTGATGAAGAGCGTGATACAACGCTCTTCTCTATCTTTGGGATCAGTTCAATTGAACTGATTGATTCAAATCAGCCGTAAAACCGATCATCGGCGCCGAGGTACCATTGCCATCACGACAAAAAATATTTTCCGCCACCGGTAATGCAGTAGTTGAAATACCGCCGGCATCCGATCCATTACCACTACCATTATTTGTACATTGAGATAAATTTAAATCAAATCCAGTCGGTACATTTGTATACGTCGAAAGTGTTTGGGTTGTAACGCTTCCATTTCCGTCATTTATCACTGTACCCCACATCGAAGGTCCTACAGAACGGTTAAATGTCGCTACAAATGATTCTGCTTTTGCCACTTTAGCATCATTCGCCGTCGCCGCTAGTCTAGGAATCGCCACTGCCGCCAAAATACCGAGGATAACAATAACAAAGATCAACTCGATCATCGTAAAACCTGAACGTTTCATC
>NZ_JBAQPS010000052.1:0-10475 GCF_049305995.1 Sulfuricurvum sp. | reverse complement strand
GTACACTCTCAAGCCTCACAAGCGGTCTTACAACGTTGGCAAATAATGCCGGTATTACAGTTGATACACAAACATCGACTGATAAACCTCTCCAAGAAATACCTCTCGACTAATTCAATCAATATTGCGGCTTTGCCGCAAACAAGGATAAATCATGCTAAAAAAGATCGTGTTAAGTGTATTGTGTGCGATGAGCCTTATGCAACCGTTATTTTCTGCCCAATTTGACCAAAAAATTGCCGCGCAAGGATCAGCCATCATCGAAGCCGATGTTGAAACCACTCAAAATGTTGCATTCGAGGATGCGAAGAAGAATGTTGTTTTATCGGCACTGTCTCGTTTGCTGGGATACAACGTTACTGCTTCAGATGAAGCGTTATCTGCTCACATCGGCGCAATGGTCAGTCAATTTGACACTTATGCCAAAATCCTTTCCAAAACCCCATCACGAGACGGTGCAACGTTTATTATCGCTTTGAATGTATCGATTGATGAAAAAGCGTTGCGCGCATTGATGAAAGATGAAGGGATCGGTTTGACGCAAAAGGTTCGTGAAGCCGGAAGTATCGTATTGTTGTTCGATGAGAGTGAAAAACCTTATGATCAGCCATCCGAGATGTTCAATGAATATTTGCATTATTCAAAAGATAAATCCCATCTTTACGATGAACGTCACACCAATACGTCCGATCATACCCGTAACGCATTGCAATCGGGTGTATCCAATACCGATATGAATGCATCGTCTTCCAATACCCAGCAAGATAATCATGTTCAAAATTCCTCGTCAAAAGATCGGATTTCAGATCATCTGATCGATCAAGAGGAATACACCTACTCAAAAAATTATGCAGGTGCGCATGAAATGACGATCAATTCCGGCTATGTCAAATCTCAATTACAAAAAACGCTCAAACAATACGGGCTCGATTTTATCGATGGCAGCGGTAAGCTATCCGAATTCAATCAACTCTATGTGAAACATTATCTCTCCTATAATGACGTGCTGGAGAGCGAAGACAGCAGTGTGTTTAAAGAGTTTATCAAAAAAGCGACCGGTGCGGAATTTATGGCGCTTGCCTATTCGCAAATCAATTATTCGATGAAGCCGGATGAGACGACGGGAAAATTCGGTTGCACGACAACACAGAGCAATGTTTCCATCTTTTCTCTTAAAGATTCAAAACTGCTCGATTCAGGATCACTCGAAGCGGTGCAGCTGAGCGAACGTTCCATTGAAGCGTGCAAATCCAACGCTAGGTTCGATATGGCGGATAATCTTGGGCACACAATAGGACTGGGGATACAAAAAACGATTCGTGATGCGGAACGGACATTTATTTCAGGCCCCGTTCACTTTAAAGTAACGATAGAAGGATCGTTTGATCGAAAAAGTCGTAAGTCGCTCGAATCGATATTGGACGGTTCTAAAAAAACGTTCAAATCATATCAGCTGATTACACAATCAAAAGATTCGATCCAATATGATATCGTGTATGAAGGGTCCAAAAATATCGGTGATGTGATTTTGGATGCCGTTGAGAGTTCAAAAGATGATGATCTCAAAGATCAGTTTGACGGGTATGATTTTAAACTTGCCGGTCAAAACACTATCGTCTTATACCGTGTAAAGTAACACTATGTTGCGATGGATGTTCCTGCTTTGGATCATGCTGACGTTTGTCCATGCGAATGACGATCATTATGATGTTTGGCTTTCCGATACCGTTGTCATTGATGACACGGCAGCCGCCAATCACCATTTCGCCGATGCTATCGGTGTTTCGTCTGCGGATTTGCGCAATTCATTTCATGATGCGTTCAAACGTTATTTTCCCAATGCGATCGATACCATCAAGCCTGAATCGCTTAGCGGAACCTACACAGTGTATATCTCTATCGCGAGGGCTTCATACTATGAAATACCTTCTACAACGACCAAGTTACTTCATGTATCGTTACCGATCACCGGTACGATTCATTTTGTAAATCTGTCAACGTCGGAGGAGTTGTATTCTCAAACCTATACTTATATCGGTAACTTGCAAACGACAACCCAAGAAGATGCCAACCGTTCTGAAAAACTGATCAATGCCTATAGGGATACCTATAGAGCATTGTGTGATTATTTGTCCCAAAAAGCATCGGAGAACTTCAAACCTCAAAAGATCAGCACCAAAATTATCGGCGAGAAATGGGGAGTAAAGATTCTGGATAAAGGGGTGGAATCGGGAATCCTCACAGGGGACGGTCTGGAATCGCAAAACGGCAGTTTTATTAAAATCCTATACTCTGCTAAGGGGTATTCCATTGCCAAAAGCGTATTGGGCAACACAATGAACGGCAAGGAGTTTTATAAAACCTATCTGCAATCGATCACAACGATGGATAGACCCAAAATTGCCTTGCTCGATATCCGTAAAGACCCGAATAAACTGCTGATGAGTGATGAGATGTTTTATCAGTTTTTTGCCGATACCTTTGCACAAAGCGGCTCATTTTCATTAGTATCGATCAATAAATCGTTTTGGAAAGGGCTCAATTCACTGCAAGGTTCGGCAAACATCCCACACCGATTTTCCAAACGGCTTTCGCCGGAATATTTTATCCGTTTGTGGATCGATGGCCCTTATTACTACGATTTACCCACGTCGGCAGAATATATGCTGAATCGTCATTACCAAAGCCGACTATGCGGTGAGATTGTGGATGCGACGGCGCGAGTCATCGCTTCGGAGTGCCAAAGAGAAGAATTTGATGAAAACATAACCTTTGGAGAAGGGTATGACATCCCCGCACAGTTTGATGTAGCTGCAAAAAATGCAGCGGTCACTTTGGCGCAAAAACTCTCTTCAAGCGTATCTTTTACCCCTTTTATGTATACGGTTCTTTCAGCAAGTACAAAAGATATTCGATTGGAAGATAACGCCAATACGCTGTTTGAGGGAGAGACGCTTGAAGTTTTCAAGACTATCGGTGAATTGGAAGAAAAAGGGGCTGTCGCTATCCCTATCGCAACGGTTAAAATCACTCATAAAGACGATAAAAGCGCAATAGCGGAGGTTGTCCTAAAAACTTTTGCCGATGCGCCGGATATTCAGCCAGGCGATATCGTTTTACATAAAGGGATTGAAGCGCAAAAGCCCAATACACTCTCGTTTTCACTGTGTTCGTCCGATACGTCAAGCCTTCATGATCCGTTTGAGGAAAGCCAAAAATTTCTGATAGCGAATCGAATCTCTTTTCCTTTTTATCACGGGGATGGTTTGGCGGATGTTGTCAAAGAAAAGTTCAGCGAAAGCGAATTTGAGTCGGTTCCTGATGTTCAAGTACCGACAACAAACTACTGTGTTCAGCCCGTATCCAAGCTACGGCTAAAAAGCACCGATGATAATGCAAAATATACGCAAGAAATATACGATCTTATCGTCGGTGCGAAACTGTTTCACGGTTCAGACATTTATGACAAATACGGGATAGGGGGTGAAAAGACCCTCTATATCCCGGATTCGGGTTCCGATGCAAATCGTCATGTTCAGATATCGGACATCATCACTGAGGGCTTTGAAAAGGCCATTAAAACATTAAACACAAAAATCAAAGGAAACCCATGAAATCAAACTTTTACATCGCGATTGGCACTTTATTGTTATTGTCCGGATGCACATCCCATCCAACCTATTCGACACTCGGCAACGACGGACAAAAATCGGAGGTTGATGTAATCAAAAATAAAAAAGGGGAACTCTCGTTACGAATCGGAGGCGACGCCTATTACGGTGTCCTTACAATGGAGCCGGAGCGCCGATACGTACTTAATCCGTTGATCCAATCGATATCAGGTAACGCGCAAGGGGTTCTTAAAAACAGTGCCGGTCATCTAATGACCTGCGTCATGGATTTGGATACTCGATCACTAAGTGGAAGCGGATATTGCATGGAAGAGGGTGAAAGTAAATTAAAGCGGATTGCATTGGTGACGATGGATTAAAAATGCCCTGAGTCAGAGAGAAAAAACTGTATAATATTTATCAAAACACAATGAAAGACAACATGTTTGTTCTGATAGAGCTAATACACAAAAATCTATGATTAGCAAACCCAAGAAAAAAGACTATTATGATACTAACCATTATCGCACCCTCTATTCATAGAGCCAAACAGATCGAACGGCTCAGCGGTAATCCGTTGGCACGGTCATTGACCTTCGAAAATTTTATTCAGAGTTATTATGAGCGTTACGGCAAAAAACGTCTAATCCAAGCCGAAGAGGTGCAGGGAATCATGGCACATCTTTTTGCCTCGATGGAGCGAAGCCATTTCGATTATGTCACTGCCGATGGGGATGCGATGGAGCAGATCGCATCGTTTTTAATCAAGATAAAATGCAATAATGTCTCTTTAGGATCGTTCGGGTTTGTTTCGCCAAAAGAGGCTGAACTCCAAACTTTATTAGAGTGTTACAATCAGCTGTTGCAAACACATAATCTATTCGACAGAGCCGATAGAGACAGTTTTGTATTGGAATCGATCATGGCTGATCCATCGACGTTGAGTGTTTTTGGCGAGATTATCGTCGATGCGTTCGAACAGCGGGGCGTTCATTTCGAGAGTTCTAAAACAGAGTCGAAAATCATCGAATTTCTCCGAACCGTTTCAAACACAATGCCATCAAATGAGCTGCATGAAAATGTGCCGAACTTTTACGAGCCTATTCCGGCACCGTTTGGGATTATGGACGAAGTGGCAACGGCTTTAAAAATTGCCCGTAAGCTTCTCGAAATTGGCGTCAATGCTGATGAGATACTACTTGTCACCCCCTCTATCGATGAATACGCACCGATTTTTGAGTCACTTTTGGAATCATACGGATTACAAGGATATACCTCTATCGGGACTCCGTTGGTGCAATTGCTCCCTCTGCTCAAAAACAGCGATGCGGTTGAGGGTAATGAACTCCTGATACAAGCAAAAAACAAACAGCTCCAGATCAAAACACAGATCGATGCTATGGCTCAAAGATTCTCAAGTATGGGGATAGAGTATGATCGTGACAAAGCCTATGAAAAAGCGCTGTCGCAAACGCGTATCAAACTTCGCACCAAAACGGGATTACTCCTCACCGAGCCCAATCAACTCATCTCTCTCGATAGGATAGGGCATCTGATTTTTATGGGGACGGATATGGGGCACTTCCCTCCGCAAACCAAAGAGGGGTTTTTGGAAACGACGGCGCAATCGCTCTCGCTGCTCCATGCTAATAGCCTCTATGCATCAAGCCTCAATCATTATGAGCAGATGAAAGCTATCGCGCAGAATATCTATATCGTCACTGCCACCCATAAAGGCAAAACCAAACTCGCACGTTCGCATATCATCACGGAGTCGTGTCAGCCTTATGATGTGCGTTCTGTATTAGCTGATTTTGAATTTCCTCGTCATGGCAAACGAAGTGACGATAGCTCTATCGATGGTTATCTGGATGCGATAGAAATGGAGCAAAGCCCATATGATGGATATGATGCCGGTGGGTATGACGTCCAGACCCTAAGCGCGTCTCAACTGGGAATGTACGCGATGTGTCCACGCCGTTATTTTTTCGATAGAGTGTTAAAGATCAAAGCACCCAATAAACCCGAAGAGGGGCTGGAAGCGAGCGACAAAGGGACAATCATGCACCGATGTTTCGAGCTGTTCGCTACGGATGCGAAAAATGGGAACATTGTTATCGGTAGTGAGTTGGATCAACCGCTCAAAGGTCACATGAACGCGGTTGCAAAAATTTCTTACGATGAATTTATGGCAAAAGTATTGGCAGAAAAAGGGACGGAGGAGAACATCAACCATCGCCTCTATTTCCAAGAGCTCACACGAGGGTTGGAAGAGGGGAGTGAGGCAAGCGGAGTTCTCATCAATTTTCTCAAAACCATTACGTCGAACCATGCCTCAATCGCCAATTTTAAAAACAGCGAATTTGAAAAAGAGTTTCGGCTGAACCATGATTTTAATCCTGTAGACGAGACGAAGCCCTATTTTATAAAAGGGTTTATCGACCGTTTCGATACAATGGGTGATGAGATACGGATTGTCGATTATAAATCCAAAAAGGTGACCACTAAAATCGATAAAACCAAACTCGCCCAAATGCAAGAGCTCAAAGATATGCAGTTGGCACTCTATATCCTCTATGCGAGGCGGATACATGGGGAGAGTAAGATTGAGAGTTATCTTCAGACTTTTAAGACGGACAACATTCACGCCGAATTTGCCAAGGCGGCAACGTATGAGGTAGGGAAAGAGGGAGAATATCTCCATTATGATGAGGCATTTGAGCAGAGTTTAATCCAACGGATCATGGCGATCAAAGCGTCTATGGCGGATGGGGATTTTCATTACGATGACAGCGATGAAAAGCAGTGTGAATATTGCGATTTCGCTGTGATGTGTAGATAAAACTAAAGGAGATTTAGAATGCCTAAATATTGGAAATTTTCGCCTGGTGAGGGAGCGAAATATTGGACGCAAATGCTTCAGGGGCGTTTTGCATCGATAGGTTGGGGTAATATCGACTATACGGGTAAAGATAAAAAGGAATTATTATTACTAAATCCAAATTTAAACTCTGCTTCAAACGGTTCTGCAAGCATAATTGCAAAATTTAATCGTATTGCACAAAATGATATGCTCATAGCAATGAATGGAACAAGCCAGATTGTTGGTTATGGAATAGTACAATCGAACTCTTTATACACACAAAACTTATTAATTCCACAAACAGACCATTACAATTATATTAAAGTAGATTGGATTCAAATAATACCGCCTATTAGTTTAGGAAAAAAAGAAGCTTTACGGGGAGTTACTGTTGATCCTCTTAGTGATGATCAAATAAAAACGATTTTAGAAAAGATACAAATTACACCTGATGAAAATAAAAAAGGTCATGATATGAATATTAAACAGTCACCATTAAATCAAATCCTCTATGGCCCCCCAGGTACAGGAAAAACGTTCAATACGATTAATAAGGCGTTGGAAATTATTTATGGGTGTATGTCGGAAGAACTTCAAGTAAAAATTGCAAATGACGGGAACTTATCCGATGAAATAAAGAATGAGCAAGATGAAAGAAAGAAACTAAAAAAAGCTTTTGATTACTACAAGGATAACGCAAAACAAATCGTCTTTACAACATTCCATCAAAGCTATGGCTATGAGGAGTTTGTGGAAGGAATTAAACCTTGTGACTTGGAATCTTGTGATAGTGATTCTAATCAAATTCAATATTCTGTACAACCGGGCATTTTTAAGAATATTGCAACAGATGCAAAACGTAAGAAAATTTATAAATTAAATTATGATGATATTAATTTTAATGAATATTTAGCGATAAATCAAAAATTCAAAACAATGACAGGCATTGAATTTGAAATTATTGCAGTGGATGATCAAATTAGAATAAAAAACTCACAAAATTCTGAAGTACCATTGTCAAGAAAATCAATCATTGATTATCTATATGACCAAGATTTTGGAAATACACGTGGGCATTATTCATACCAACCTGTTATAGGAAAATATATTTTTGAAAAAATAAATGAAGTATTCATAGAAGATAATAGTGATACAAACTACATTCTAATTATCGACGAAATTAATCGTGGAAATATTTCAAAAATTTTTGGAGAATTGATTACGCTGATAGAAGAGAGTAAGCGAATTGGTGCGGATGAAGCTCTTGAAGTAACATTGCCATATAGTGGTATAAAATTTGGCGTACCGTCAAATCTATACATCATCGGAACAATGAATACAGCAGATAGAAGTATCTCACCTATCGATACAGCATTGCGACGACGATTTGTATTTGAAGAAATGTCGCCAATACCTGAATTATTAACAAAAGAAAAAACTCCTAGTATTTATACTGATGTAGACTTAAAATTATTACTTGAGGCTATCAATGCCCGAATCAAATATCTCTATGATAGAGATCATACAATCGGTCATGCGTATCTCATCGATGTTAAAACCTTAGAGGATTTGAAATTTGCATTTAAAAACAAAATCATCCCACTCTTAGCAGAGTATTTTTACGAGGATTGGGAAAATATTGACCATGTACTAAATAACAATGGTTTTATTATTGAATCAAATGAAAGTTCAACATATCTCTCAAAAATTAAAAATGATTCAAAAATAAATGGCAAGAAAATTTATATGATTCAAAAATTTGAAAGTTGGAGATCTGATATGTTTAAAAAAATTTATGATGATAAGGCTTTAGATAAATCACAACTACAGACAATCAGCGAAACTAATGATGCAATGCAAGAATAAAGCCACTATTAGCGAATTCGGTCTGATCGGTAGAGATGATTCAGTTTGTACAGCGAATAAATTTTTATCTGCGAATATTTGCGAAACTGCGTATAAAGAACTGGAAGAATTTGCAAAAACCGATAACGGTAAAGATGTTCTCGGCTTTAGTGGTAATGGTAAATATCTCCAAGCTAAAAGCTATGTTGGAACCATCCAAACCAAAAGCGGATTTACTCTGGAAATTTTGCCTAAAATATCAAGTGATAAGTGTGAAGCAGCAGATAATGAAATTGAAAATTCAAAACAAATTTTCATGACCCTGCTCCATTTGCTCCATAAATTACCAAATTTTAAACAGATCGATACTGCAAAATTTGAAGTGCAAAAACTCGATATTTTTGAGATTTTTATTCTCATGTTCTTGGAAGAAGTAGGTCAGATTATCAAAAAAGGGATCAAGTCAGACTATAGTACACAAGAAGAGAATCTTTTTTTTCTAAAAGGAAAACTCCGTTTCGGGGAGCATCTCAAACGCAATATTGTCCATAAAGAACGTTTTTATGTCGAATATGACGATTACAATCAAAACCGTCCTGAAAATCGTTTAATCAAATCGACACTCAACTTTCTATCAAAAGTTTCTAAAAACGCAAATAATGTTAGACGAATACGACTGTATATGGAACATATGAATTGGGTTGATTTATCTATGAATGTGGAGAACGATTTTAGAGGTGTGAAGGTCGGTCGCGGGATGGATCACTATAAAAATGCGCTTAAATGGTCAGAAGTTTTTTTGAAGAAAAAATCATTTACTTCATTTAGTGGCGAAACAATCTCTTTTGCTATCCTTTACCCGATGGAAAAACTGTTTGAATGTTTTGTGGAGTGGTGGCTAAATAAGAAATATCCTCATTTGACTATTGAACCTCAAAACGGTGGCGTTGAATTTGTAAAAAAACTCTTTACTGTTCGACCTGATTTTGTTATTAAAAACGCTGGTGAAATTTGCTGTATAGCGGATGCAAAATGGAAATTAATTGACAAAGAAGGGGACTTTAGCCAAGGTGATTTCTATCAGCTTTTTGCCTATAAGCATATATTTTTTGATAAGAATTTAACTTCAGATTGTTTACGAATTTATTATCCAAAAACAGATTTTTTGACGTGTGAAAAATATTTTGAATACCATTGTAGTTCAAAAATTAAAATCGTGCCACTTGATTTAAAAATCCTTATAAAAAAGCAAAATAATGAATAAATTTTCCATCCAAACCTCATTCGCCATAAGTGCGGGTGCGGGAAGATATGCTGCTTAAAATAGTTAATAAGACAGAAAATGTCCTCTCAATCAGATAGAATAAATTTGATAGAAACAAAAATTGAAGGAGTAAGTTGTGGCAAATAATCAATTAGAATCTTTGGAAGATATCTTTGATGGAAAATTTTTACGAATACCTGATTATCAAAGAGGTTATGCCTGGGGTGAACATCAGCTAAAAGATTTTTGGGAAGATCTTGAAAATATAGAAGAGGATCATGTTCATTATACTGGTGTTTTGACTTTAGAAAAAGTTACAAAAGATAAAAAAAATGAAAAAATTGAGTTTTGGAAAACAGATGCCGGTGCTTTTGAATCTGATAAAGTTTATTATATAGTTGATGGGCAACAAAGGATAACAACAAGTATAATCTTTTTAAAAGTCATTTTAGACAAAGCTATAGAGTTAAGTGTACAAGGAATAGACAATAAAAAAATAGAAAAGGTTTACGAAAAATTTATAAGTGAAGAAAATATGAATAGTATACATCAATATTTTTTTGGGTATACAGCTGATAATCCTAGTTATGAGTTTTTAAAAACTAAGATATTTGGAGACAAGTCATCCTCAAATGATGATAAAGAAACTTTATATACTGCAAATTTAGAAAATGCAAAAGAATTTTTTGAAAATAAGTTGAAAAATCTTGATGTAAAAAATCTTGAATTAGTTTTTAGAAAATTAACAAAACAGTTTAAATATAACGTATATGAAATTGCTGATGATTTAGATGTTTTTGTAGCCTTTGAGACTATGAACAATAGAGGTAAAAAGCTGTCTAATTTAGAGCTATTAAAAAACCGTCTTATATATTTATCTACAAAATTTGAC
>NZ_JBAQPS010000051.1:0-2665 GCF_049305995.1 Sulfuricurvum sp. | reverse complement strand
TGTTCTCTCGCCAAAAAATTCGGAACCGCCCTCGTGTGTCTCGTCATCGATGAAAAAGGGATGGCGAAAACGACGGCAGATAAAATGCGCATTGCAGAGCGCATCTACGATTTGTGTGTCAACCGCCATCACATCGATCCCCGTAATCTGATGTTTGATATGCTCACCTTTACGGTCGGAAGCGGTGATGTAGAGTACCGAGATGCTGCGATCCAAACATTAGAGGCAATCCGTCAACTTCACGCCAAATATCCGAACGTCGGCTCGACACTGGGACTCTCCAACATCTCGTTCGGTCTTAGCATGAATGCCCGTGTCTTTTTGAACAGTGTCTTTTTACACCACTGTCTCGAAGCGGGAATGACCTCGGTCATCATCAACGTCAAACACATCGTACCGCTTGCCAAAATGTCGCAGGAAGATCGAGAGATTTGTGAAGAGCTACTGTTCCATCCCGATGATCAATCGCTCTTTAAATTTATCGGCCATTTCAGTAATAAAACCATTGATAACGGCAAAAACGATGAAGCCTATGAGGCAATGAGCGATGAGGAAAAAATTGCCCAACTCCTCCTTGATGGGGATAAAGAGCGGATGATCCCTCTGGTAGAAAAAGCGCGCCACACGATCAACCCTGACCGCATCGTCAATGAGATCCTCATCGATGCGATGAAAATCGTCGGTGAGCTTTTCGGATCGGGGAAAATGCAGTTACCGTTTGTCTTGCAAAGTGCCGAGACGATGAAAACGACCGTCGATTATCTCAACCCCTACCTCTCGAAACAGGAAAAAGAGACCGATACCACCCTCGTGATCGGCACCGTCAAAGGGGATGTTCACGACGTAGGAAAAAACCTCGTCGATATTATCCTCTCCAACAACGGGTTCAAGGTGATCAATATCGGGATCAAAACCGAACTCGAAGAGTATCTCGACGTTATGAAAACACAGGATATTCACGCCATCGGGATGTCAGGATTACTTGTGAAATCAACCCAAGTGATGAAAGACAATCTTGAAATCATGGCTTCCCATGGGATCACTACCCCTGTATTGCTGGGTGGTGCGGCACTCACCCGAAGTTTCGTCGATGATTTTTGCCGACCGATCTATAACGGAGCAATCTTTTACTGTCGCGACGCGTTTGATGGCGTTATCGCGATGAGCCGCATCGAGAAATACAATGCCGATCCAAGTGTCGAGCTCGATACCCGCCTCGGCGGTGATATGATTGAAAAACCTGCCAAAGAGGTGATCGATGTTGTAATCCCGCCATACGCAGAGATAAAAATGCCAAGCGTTGTGAAAATTCCGACTCCTCCGTTTTGGGGACGACGGGTTCTGCGCAAAGAGCAACTCGATTTTGAGATGGTGTGCGGCTGGATTAACAAACGTAGCCTCTTTAAAATGCACTGGGGATACAAACGCGCGGGGATGCCGGTAGAAGAGTACAAAAAGCTCATGGAAAGCAAAGTCTATCCCGCCTATGAGCGAATCAAAAAAGAGATCATCAAACGGGGGTTGTTTGACCCGACTGTCATTTACGGATACTACCCCGTCCGAAGCAGTGACCAAGAACTCCTTATTTTCGATGAGAGCTACGGATGGAATATCGATGAGAATGCCAATCGACAGCCGCTGGATGAAGTGATCGGAAACGCTAAGTACGTTTTTGAATTTCCGCGCCAACGTAAAAATCCGCATCGTGCTTTAAGTGACTTTTTTAGTCACACCCGAGATGATATATTGCCGCTAACATGTGTGAGTATCGGGGATAAATTCAGTGAGTATGAAAAAGAGCTCTACGCTAATAATGAATATCTCGAATATAACATGGTACATGGGTTTGGAGTAGAACTTGCCGAAGCATTAGCCGAAGTAGCACACAAACAAATCCGTTTGGATTTAAATATCGCACATGATGATGAGGGGTTTAGCCTGCGTGATGTCCGCCTAAACCGTTACGCGGGGGCACGTTACAGTTTCGGCTATCCTGCATGTCCTGATTTGGAACCGAGTCGGATTATTTTTGATTTGCTCAAACCCGAAGAGTTCGGTATTACCCTCTCTGAGACATTCCAAATCCATCCTGAACAAAGTACGACGGCATTGGTTGTTCATCATAAAGAGGCGATCTATTACAATATCTAACGGGAAGAAGATTAACTTTCCCTTCCCCCCCACACCTTCTCTATCCATTCCCCCATCTTCGCTTCATAACCGCTGTTTTTAAACTCGACAAATTTGAGCGGTTTTGAGAGGTACTTTTGCTCTACCCAGCCCCCAAAATCATGCGGATACAAATACCCTTTGTGCTGTTGGCGCAAGTGCTCGGGAATATCGAGGATCACTCCGTTTTTCACCGCACTTTGCGCGGCATTGATCGCGTTATAGGACGTATTCGATTTCGGAGATGCACAGAGATAGATCACCGCTTGTGCGAGGATTATACGCGCTTCGGGATAGCCGATTTGTTTGACACTCATCATCGCCGAGGTGGTCAATGTCAACGCCTGTGGATTCGCATTGCCGACATCTTCACTGGAGAGGATCACGAGACGGCGTGCGATAAATTCAGGCGGTTCTCCCCCCTCGATAAGGCGTGCAAGATAATAGATCGCTGCGTCGGGGTCGGAACCTCGGATGCTCTTGATCAGCGCAGAAG
>NZ_JBAQPS010000050.1:0-3145 GCF_049305995.1 Sulfuricurvum sp. | reverse complement strand
GTTCCTCTGCCACTGAGTACACACATATCCTCGAATCCGAGATAAGTCCCCTCTTCTTTGACATCAAATCGTTTCATAATAAACATCGAATAATCATCACTGAGATAAAACTCCGGCGTTGGCAGATGTGCGTTTTGAATCGCTCTCATGCAAAAATATTCATTGAGAGCGAGATTTGGATACTCTTTTTCCCATGATTTCACGATGTAATGCTCGAATTTCATGGTTGTTTTGTTGTGTGCGCCCATGAGCAATTTAGGTTGTACCCCTGAGACACCTGAACGAATAGCAAACTTCTCCATCAGCTCATTAAAAAGGTTTTGTTTAGAGGAGTGGACGATCTCTTCAAGTTCTAAAACATCCGTGTCACTGATGATTTTTTCAAATTTTACACGACCCAACATATAAGGACCGATGAGTTTAAGGAGGTTAATCTCATCCATGCTTACTATTTTTGCAAAGTGATTTTTTATCGCATCTTTGAGTGCACCCTCGGGCATATTCATCTGAAAAATGGGATGAAGTGATTTACTCACCCAACTCTCAGCTCGAATCGGCATAGTGAGACTGACTAACTCTTTTGAATCGCTCAAATAATTAAAAATATAGTTGCCATCTTCTTTTGAGAGTTCACCGCTGAGTGTTTTGTTGGTATAGACTTTGAGTTTATCTGCCATCTTGCAACTCTTCTAATGTTCTTGGGCGACCTTTTGGACGGAGGGCAAATTCAACACCCAGCAAGGTCAAAAGTTTTTCTACTTTTTTAATCCCCACTTCATCGATAAAACCGTTTTCGATTTTAGAAAGAGTCCGTTTTGTGATACCCGAATACGCTTCTAAATCACTTTGTGACCACTTCTTTTGTTTGCGTAAATGTTTTATCTCTTTACCCAGTTCTTCTAAAGTCAAAATCACTCCTAATAAGAAATATATTTCTCATAATAGGCTTTTAAAGCTTAAATAGGAATTATACTTCTCTTAATCTCTTCTTCGCTTCACGCAAATCCAGTGTTCCCGCTTCGAGTTCAGCAATAATCGGTTCATACGCTCTCTCCCCTGAGAGAGCGAGAAGCATCACCAGTTCTTTGGGGCTTTTGGCTTCATCGTAAAACCGCTTCATCTTTCTGCGGGGGCGCAACTTCCACAGCCGCCGTGCCACTTCACCCAGTGCGATTCCAAACAGTACCAATGCACCATAGAGGCTATATCGCATCCAAGTACTCCACTCATGCAAGGCAGGAGGATCGAGGAGGTTGGAGCGCTCGAATCCTTGTGCCACTTCGATCGCGACTGCATCACTTTGAAGCCGTTTGATTTTCTGACTTTGTGTATCAAATACGTCTATCGTGATTTTTGGGATCACAAAACTTTGTTCACCCACAAGGGCAAATTCCTGACGTATCTCCCCCGCAAATCCAGCCGTATCAGGAATGATGTCTCGTATCGGCTCTTCGGCGAAAATATTCACTCCGCTGATGTTAAGCTCATACGGTACATACTGATCGAGATTCCCCTTTCCTCGAATGTAAAGGCTCACATGCACCGGTTCGTGAGCCACAACACTTCGCTTATCGACTTTCACTTCCAAGGATAGCTCTCCGCTGAGTGCCGCTGCGTTGGCTTGTGCGGCAATCAGTACTTTGGGCAGATATGCTGTCTCATCATCGAAATCGTATTTTTTGACGTTATCGCGACCGATGGAGGCATTCTCGATCGAAGCGAAGGTCGTGTGGCGCATCAATGCATCCAGTGCAACTTCCACCGTTCCCTCTTTTAGAGGGGTGATCAAAACATCAAACGTCTGTACCCGTTTCCCCTCTGCGATCCGGTCGCGCTGGGTTAAAATCGACGCTTTATAATTTTCATTTCCGGTGGGTTTAAAATCGATCGTATAGTCCGCCGCATTGGTCGAAAAAGTACACTCATATCGTACCACTCCGCTTTGATGGACATAGAGGCTTTGCGGTGCTTCAAGCACCCTCCACTGATAGGTCGCTCCCCATCCGCTTACACTGAGGATCATCAGTGCGAGTAGCCTACCAAGGCTTCGTTTCATGGACACTCCTTTGGTTGATCAATTCATACTGTTTCGAGCTCAGTGCCGCTTTCCCTTGTGACGTCGAAAAACGGGGATCTGCCTGCGCCTTCTTCCCCGCATCTCCGGCACCGGAGGAGGCAATATCACTTTGCATATTCGATCCGCCCCCCTCTTTGGTTTTCTTCCCCTCACCTGTGGGTTTGTTCTCATCCGAACTGAATTGATCTTTTTTCTCTTTACGGACATTGAGCGATTGCGGCTCTTGCGCTCTGGCAATCGCTTTTAGGTTCTGATCGGCTTGGCGGCTATAACGCAGTGTGAGCGATTTGAGCAGTGCTTGACGCGCGTTTTCAAACTCGCTGAGGCGGATATGAGCGTTACCCATATTGTAAAAGATTTTGGATTTGAAAATCGGATCATTGGATCGGATCGAACGATACACCGCCAGTGCTTCGGCATATTTTCCCCCTTTATAAAGAGAAGCCGCACGATTGAACTTCCCCTGTGGGGAATCGATATGATAATACCACTGAGCCGAACGTTCATAATTTCCATGAGAATACTCATATTTCCCTAATGTTTGATAGGGATAATCGAGCACTCCCGCATGGGCACTGATCCCGATCAGAGCGAAAAGGGGCAATACTTTTTTGCTTATTTTCTCCCCTAAGCTCGTATACGCCAGTACAAATGCGATCAGCCCCAGCATCAGAGGAAAATAAAAGAGTTCGCTATAGCGTGTCACCGTAGATTCGCCTGCGAAATCTTCACTCCGTTCACGTTCGATCCACTCTATCACTGCGTCCGCATCGGCACCGTCGATCACTTTCCCCCCGCTTTGTTCAGCGATGGTGTTAATCGCATCGTTGCGGGAGCTTACGACGATGTGCCCCTCTTCATCTTTGAGCGAGCCGTTCTCGGAGGGGAGGGTACTCCCGCCTAATGTAGCGAGCATCACGATACAGACCCGGAGACCGTTTTCCTCTGCATACGCGGACTCTTTCTCATACGAGAGTTGATCTCCTCCGTCGGTAAAAAGGACGAGCAACGGGTGCTGTGCATGGGACATTTTACGGGCAAGTTCCAACGCACTCATCACCTCTGTCC
>NZ_JBAQPS010000049.1:0-8454 GCF_049305995.1 Sulfuricurvum sp. | reverse complement strand
ATATTTTAGAGACCAATCTTAATGAATCGATAGATTTATTTAGCTTTACCCTGATTTTATATGTTCTTGTTATTGGTGTGATCCCCTCTTGGCTTATTTATTTAGTAAAGATAAAACAAACCTCTTTTAAAAAAATGTTATCCGAAAAAATAAAAGTTCTTGGGATTGCATTGGGAATAATCATCGTCGTGTTAGTGGCATTTAATAAAAATTACACCTCTTTTTTCCGTGAACATAAGCCTTTACGATACTATGCCAATCCAGGGTATTATCTCTATTCAATCGGATCTTACATTCAAAAATCACTTTCTCATCCCTATATCGGATTACAAATTATCGGCAAAGATGCTAAAATTCCTGAAACCGATGTGGATCGCGAGTTAGTTATTTTAGTAGTGGGTGAAGCAGCACGTTGGGATCATTTTTCACTTAATGGGTATGCACGTGAAACTAATCCTCTGTTGAAAAAAGAGGATATTGTCAATTTCTCTCAATTTAGTTCGTGCGGAACAGAAACAGCGGTATCGGTTCCATGCATGTTTTCATCTTTAACTCGGGACAATTATGATGGTGAAAAAGCACAGCACATCGAAAACGTTTTGGATGTTATAGGACATGCAGGTGTAAATGTATTATGGAGAGATAATAACTCTAATTCCAAAGGGGTAGCGATACGAGCTGAATATCAAGATTTCAAAGATCCCAAAAATAATTCGATGTGTGAAGATGGAGAGTGTCGTGATGAGGGGATGCTAATCGGCTTGGATGAATATATCAAAGCCCATCCCAAAGGGGATATCGTGATTGTATTGCATCAGATGGGAAATCATGGACCGGCGTATTATAAACGCTATCCCAAAGCATATGAAAAATTTACCCCTGTATGCAAAAGTAATCAACTTGAACAATGTACTGAGCAGGAGATCACGAATGCATACGATAACGCCATATTGTATACCGATCATTTTCTTTCGAAAACGATTAGTTTTTTAAAGCAATACGATAGTAAATTCGAAACGGTGATGTTCTATGTGAGCGATCATGGCGAGTCGTTGGGAGAAAAAGGGCTTTATCTACATGGGTTTCCATACGCTATTGCACCTGAAGCTCAAAAACATGTTCCTGCTCTGATGTGGTTCGGGAAAAATTTTGCAATCGATAAAGAAGGGTTGAAACAAAAAGCCCATCAACCTTTTTCGCATGATTTCTATTTTCATACGGCATTAAATTTTATGGAGATAAATAGCAGTGTTTACAAACCAGAATTGGATATTTTGTATGGTGTCCACTAAAAATATAGCTACTTCGGTAATCCTTTTAATAGGTAGCGTTCTCTTTTTTGGATTGAGCGGTGCAGATATTTGGGTGCAAAGTCATTTTTATAATCCTCTGACACACCAGTGGATGGTGGATAGTAATGATAAGGTTCTAAAATTTATTTTTTATGATGGTATTAAGCGTCTTTTGATCGTTATCGCAGTTCTTTTTTTAATAGGGCTCATTATAGGATGGCAAAAATCATGGATGAAGCCTTATAGACGAGGCTTTATAATTGTTATTTTATCATCTATTTTTGTCCCTTTGATCGTTGGTTCATTAAAAGCAGTGACCAATATGCCTTGCCCAAAAAACATTGAAATTTTTGGCGGAGCTTATCCGCATACATGTGTGTGGGAAAAATACAATACACAAACGTGTCATTTAGAAAAACAAAAATGCTGGCCGGCAGGCCATGCGAGTGGCGGGTTCGCATTACTTGCTTTGGTATTTTTATTTCGTTCGCGAAAAGCAAAAATCACAGCTGCTGCTACCGCTATGCTTATTGGATGGAGTATGGGAAGTTATAAAATGCTCATAGGAGATCATTTCCTAAGTCATACGGTTATTACAATGATTTTGGCATGGCTAATTATTTTGCTCATCGTACGAGGAGTAAATAAAGTGACAATCTCAGCTAAAACTTAATATTAAACTTCTATCGTAACCTTCTTTATAATTCGATATGAGCTTAAAAAAACATCGCTTCGACAAGCTCATATCGAACGGAAACTAAACCCTATTACTTAGCAACTCGGAATAATTTTTTGTTGTACATATCATCCACGACAGTGATAAATGCGAGTGCATCACGTTCGAGCTCTTTATCGTGAGCAGTGGGTTTGAGGTGCTCCTTCTCATAGAGAAAGGTTAAAGCCTCTTTGTTGGGTTGAATGATGGCAACTTTTTCATGATCGCGTAGGGCGAAGTTATCGTTGAACATCATAAGCACAATCTCTTGTTTTTTATCACTAAATATCGAATGCCCTAATATAGGGTAAGCGAGGTCAACTCCGATCATATCCAAAGCAGTTGCCAAAACATCAGGCTGAGTTGATAGCGTATCACATTTTTGAGCTTTAACTCCATCGCTGATAATCAACGCAGGAATATGGAACATATTGACAGGAACTAAATCATCACCGTATACGCGGACGTTGTGATCAGCAACGACAACAAAAACAGTATCTTTATAATAGGACTCTTTTTTCGCTAATTCAAAGAATCGCCCAATGGCGAAATCGGCATATTTTACAGCGTTTTCAACCCCTTGTTTTGGTTTTCCGGAGATAAAATCTATTTTTCCCTCCGGTAACTCAAATGGAGAGTGATTCGAAGATGAGAACATCACGGAGACAAATTTTTCCCCTTTTGCCGCATGGGATTTAAATTTTTCATTCGCTTTGAGGACCAAATCTTCATCACTAACCCCCCATGTACTCACAAAACTTGGATTTTGGTAATCTTTTTGTTCGATCACTTCATCAAAACCGTTCCCCATATACCAACTACGCATATTATCAAACCGCCCCTCACCACCGTAAATGAAGCTCGACTTGTATCCCAATGGTTTGAGAAGCTGTGCGACGGTGAAAAAATCACTTTGAGATTTATTACGCTTCACAACTCCCTCTCCCGGCAAAGGTAAAAATCCAGAACTCATCCCTGCCAATCCTTGGATACTGCGTGTTCCATTGCTAAAAAGATTACCAAAAGCAATTCCTTCATGAGAAAGTTTTTCAAGATTTGGAGTAATGGTTACATCACCACCGCTAAATCCAACAAACTGAGATCCCATCGATTCTTGGATAAAAATGACAAGATTTTTTGGCGATTGAGCTGGGAAATGGGTCGCTTCCAACCGATTAAAAGGGAATTCTCCACTTGTATTCAGAACCAGTTTTTTACTAACGCGCGAATACGCTTCAGTAAGCTCCATTTTCCCATAAGGTTTGATCAAATCACCCTCTTTGGTATAGCTTTTATAGGCATATCCGATACTGTAGAGGGAGTTTTTGGCGATCTCATTTGCCATACGATTGGTGCTATAGAGGGCATCTGAGATATTAGCGGGACGATGACCGAACGAAGATCGGATACCGATGAAAAGAACGACGACTACGAGTGGGAACAAAAGAAGCCGTTTCCATAACGGTGTCTGTATGGCTTCAATCAAACGAAGCGGCGAAAAACGAAGATATCCCCATCCCATTATAATCAACATCCCCAATGCCACGGCAAGCTGCATCGGATACTCTTTGAGAATCATCGAAACTACCTCTTGAGGATACTTTAGATACTCGATAAACAAATAATTGGGACGAACATCGTATTGGGCAACGAAGGGGAATGTAGCGTTTTCAATATACAAAGCTACCAATAAAAAGAATAAGACATAACCGCTAATAAAACGCCCCACGTATTTTGCAAATACTTGGGGGGTAATAGCCAATAAAAGTGCAGGAATAATTAAAATGATCGAAGTCGTCATCGTATCGAGCTTTAAACCGTACATAAACGATAAAAGCGACTCTGCAAAGCTGATATCACCCAAACGGTCGAAATAAAGACCGTACAGACTTAACCTCCCGAGAAAAAACAGGGTGATAAAAAGAAAATAAATTTTGAGAAGTTCACGAAGCATGTATTGATAATCCTAATATGATGGAATGTAAAAGTATAAGGCACAAATGGATAATAAAAACAGTATTTTCTGAGTCTATTTCATTAACCGCAAAGAAATTTTTCCATTACATACGTAATAATGGGTAAGGTTACTAATGAAATAATTATCCCATACCCCACCAATGCGGCACTAAGCTGTGGGGCAAATCCGGCGCCAATAGCAAGTGCTCCGGCAGTAATCATTGAAGGCATCCCCGATTCAAGCACGGCTGTTTTAAGGGCAATCGGATCGGTTCCCATCGCCCATAAAAAAGCAAATGCGATAAACGGCATAATAAGCAGCTTTACTATCAACGATTGCGCAAATAATCCATAATCTAATTCTCCAGTTAATCTCATCGAGAAACCTACTGAAATCAATGCCAAAGGGACCAAAGTTGATGAAAGAAGCTGGATATACGGATGAATTTTCATCGGTATTTCACCAAATACAAGTGCCGCTACAAGAAAGATAAACGGTGGGAAAAGAAGCAACTTTTTAACAATCTTTAGCATATGAAATGCTCCTGTCTCATAACGAGCTATCACGGCAGCACCATAAAATGAGAGTATTAAAAATGTTCCGAACTGATCATACATCAAAAGATAAGGGATAGCTTCTTCACCTAATAATGTATGGACAACAGGTATCCCTAAAAATGATGTATTTCCTAGAGGCATAACAAGCAACAATGCCGCACGTACTTCCGGTGAATGATGACGAGTTATAAAAATAACAATCGCTACAACAATCGGTAAAAGGAGCCAAGGCACAAGGATGACACTTAAAGCCGAAAGATCAAAATGAATTTTTGGTATTTGAATCAAAATCGTAGAAGGCAAGGAGACATAAATAACAAAAAAATTGAGACTTTTAGCAAAATTAACTGGGGCATCGGCTTTTTGCAAGAGAATACCGATAACCAATAAAGCGATTATAAAAGCAAACTGCTCCATCTCTTACTCCGATATTTTAACTGATGTTACGCACTAAAACGAATATATCCGTTTTAGTGGCAAGGACTAGAGTCCTTTGCAATCCCCTAAAGCTACAAAAACTACGTTTTTGAGAATTTTAGTATCGCAATAGTAGTTGCATCCCCCTTTTAATTCTCTAAAAGGTACAATAAACTAAAAATTAGAGAACTTGATGCTGCATCGTTATACCTCACCAAAAATTTATTTAACAACCATTCTAAAATGGCAATTATCTAAATTATTGCATCGACGAGAGAAAACTCACACCCGTTTAAGTACCAAAATACAAGAAGATTTACCGAGCGGTGAATATGCTCTGTGGCTCGGACATGCGACTTTATGGATCAAACTGGGTGAAACAACAATAGCAATCGATCCGGTACTGGGGAATCTCCCCCTCTACCGCCGATACAGCCCTCTTCCTCTTCCTAAAGAAAAATTACGTGCCGATATCATCCTCATTACCCATGCCCATTATGACCATTACGACAAAGCCTCTATCCTCTATCTCCTCAAACAAAATCCCAAAACGATTATCGTCGCACCGAATGGATTTTGGCGTTATCTCAAAGGTAAAATAGATCGTGAACGGTGTTTTGAGTTGGAGTGGTGGGAATCGGTTATGCTAGGCGGGTTGTTTATCACGCTCGTTCCAAGCCGCCACTGGAGCAATCGGACTCAAATCGATATGAATAAAGCACTATGGGGAGGATATGTGATCCAAAATGCAGATCACACCCTCTACCATGCAGGTGACAGTGCCATGGGTGAACATTTCAAAGAGATAAAAGAGAGATTTGATATCGATGAAGCGTTTTTACCGATCGGAGCGTACCGACCTGAACCGATTATGCGCCATTTCCACATCTCGCCTCTCGAAGCACTCCAAGCGGCAAAAGATTTAACGGTGAAAACCCTTATCCCAATCCATTACGGAACCTTTAAACTCGCTGACGATGGATTGGATGAACCTATCGAATGGTTTCAAGAGTTAATCGGTACAAAAGAGTATCCGTTTGACTCTAAAATCCTCCGAATCGGAGAGATTTATCGTTTTAAAACAACATCCACATTCAAATCAACCTGATCACGTACGGTTAAAAAAACCATTTTAGGCGGTGTGATCCCAAAATCAGACATTTTAATACTGCTTTTGGCTTTAATACGTACTTTTGAAACATCTTGTGTTAATGTCCCTTCAAAACTAAGAGGCTTTGAAATACCGTGTAGGCTCAATGTACCTTTAAGGAGTACATTATCGCCTCCCTTGGCAACAACTTCCTTGACCTCAAATGATGCTTTTGGAAATTTATCCGACTCCATAGTTTCGTGCATATTCGTATCACGCTTTGAGTTATCGCTCACGAAATCACCGATACTCACATCCATACTGCCCCGTAATGATGTTACTGAATCCCCCATCGAAAAGTGCGACGTCGCTTTTTTAAACACAGGGTCTATACTCGAATCACCAAATACCTCCGTATGCGCTTTAATCGATCCCGACTCAAAAGACAAGCTTCCTCCGTATACTGAGGCCGCTAGTAATAGTGCCGTTATACTTAATTTAATCATGAAATCCTCCTAAAATAAAATGGATATACTAAGGCAAAAAGCCCCAAAATCACTGCGACTATCCACAGCTGATGTCCTAATGCAACCGCATTTGCCGCAGATGCGGCGATCCAACCTACCCCGATCATAGAGAGAGCTATGGTGCGAATGTTTCCCATTTGAATGAGCTTATAAAATAACAACACATTATAGTATGAAATGACAACCGGATAGATAACGGCGAGCAATAATGGTTCTTTGAACCAAAAGAGTAGATAACTTACCGCAAACAACCCTAAAATAATCGGGCTTTGTTTTACCAAACCATCTCCATAACGATACGCAAGATAAACTCCAGCCAAATGAGAGGCAATAATAAGAAGTGTATGCTCACTCCAAATATCCATAGTGCCTGAACGACTTAACGTCTCAAAGAGGGCAGAATCGGCAAAAATCCATAGCATCATCACTCCAACTAATTTCCATGGAAAGTGAGAATATTGTTTATATTCGATATGTTTTAACGATGTAAAACGCAACGCTATAACCGAAATCAAAGGCAAAATAACCGCGATATCATCACGTTCCATAAATGGATATGTGTAGAGTGCCGTCCCGATCGCATACGAAATCGCCAATCCTAAAGAGAGTTGTAACTTCCCTTGTGAACCAAAGATATAGAGAAGCAATGGGGTCGTATACCCAACAACAAATCCAAGTGCAAATAACATCCCCAGTGAATAATTCGGATAAAACCACGAAATCATCATTTGTATTCCAAACAAAAAGCAAAGTTCCTGCTTGAGACCATAATGCCGCCAAATGGCACTCAGTAATGCTCCTATTACTCCACCAATAGGGAGAGTATACAAATCATGAATATGCGAATCAAATGCCCCTACTACTCCCGTCTGAGCGATAAGGAGATAGTACAAAAGCTGCGAACTAAGAACAATAATGAGAAAATTCACACTTTACCTCGTAAAAACAACCAATACACCAGTGCAAAACCAGCATCGTACAACGCTACCAAAAGGGCGATTCCATCGAGTGAGCCTGCCATATAGAGAGCCACAAAGACTGATGCGCAGATGGCACGTACCGATGCGGTAAATTCGCCGAATCGGTACGGATCGCTATGAAGCCCATACCAGTGTGCCAACCCCGTCCCGATCATAAACGCAAAAACGATGTACTCATAGGTTCCGCTAAAATGAAATCCGAGCAGCGGAAACAATGCCGCACCCGCGAGGATGAGGATCACCCCACCCCCTGCATCGCTCAAAAATCCACTCAAGTGATAGAGTTTTAGCGGCGAATCCAGTTTAAACTTAAGCCTCTCATAGGTAATCCACCCTATCATCCCCACAAGCAATGCACCGATCAGTGCACGAGCTCCTAAATAAGGCTCTACGGTTCCGCTAAAGCCTCCCGCTTCGATGATCCCCGCTATTGTGAGGGCGAGTGCCATCAGAGCCATCAGCGCTGTCCAGAGCACCGCATAGACTCTACGGAAAAGATTCGGCAAAAGATGGTGCAAAATGGCAAGTGCCATAAACGCCACCCCAAGCCCCATTGCAATATGAGCATGACCCACCACCAAATCATTGCGGTGAATCAATGCACGTATTTCGGGGATAAAGAGAAAATTTCCTTCTACATCTACAAACACAAACGCCCATATCGAGAGAATCAGATAGGGATTCGTTTTAAAACTCACCCCCGCGTCATGAAGCCATACCCACAAAAGCGGCAGATACAGGAGAGTAAGATACTGAAAAAACCACTCTTCGTTGTAGCTCAGGTTATGGAAAAAATTACGGATGATGAGTGAGAGTACATACCCTACTAATGGGACAATCCACAACCAATGCCATCGCGGTTTGAACTCCTGCGTGGCGACCAGTTTGATTAGGAGATAGTAGATCGGGATCAGTGTAA
>NZ_JBAQPS010000048.1:0-3771 GCF_049305995.1 Sulfuricurvum sp. | reverse complement strand
ATTACGCTTTTGGATATGAGGAAGCACTCTCTCTTTTTTCAGAGAATATAAAAAATAAAAAAACTTCTCTCGAAGAAATCGTTGAGCTTGATTTGTACGCAGAACTAATGCCACAATTGGAAGCCGTTGGGATAACATTTGACATTCAAGGTGTCGAAATGTTCTCCGATGAAATACTTGCGAAGTATGCCGCTCGTAAAGAGTTTGAGCGTGGTGAATTCGATGCACCATTAAAACAGTTCTCCGGAGCCGAATTTAAAGAATTCAGTAAAAACAATATCCTTGCCGGACTCGTATCTGATCGAGTCAATGATGATATCAGCTACACGGCCGGTTACATTGTAGACCTGTTCAAAAAAGAAAAACTTAAAATCGGCACGTACTCCGTAAGAAAAAAAGTTTTTGAAATCATGGAAATCCCACAAAAACTTCGAGATAAATATATTCAACATTCCAATATAAAAATTAATGCCACCATAAAAGAAGAATTTATCGATCAAATCAATAAATTAATTATCAATGATCTGCAGGAAATTTTTGAAAATTTTGGCGGTGAAAAATTTTCTTCTACTTACGATACCACCACCATAAAAAAAGATTTAGAAAATGATATTTTTATTTTGAAAAATATTGTGGATGAAAATATACGAAATGCTACCATCGAAAAATTCTCTTTAATCAGCGAGGAAGAGCTGAACAGTAAGATTGATTTGGCAATCGAAACAATACACAATCACGAAAGTGTATTCAATCCTCACGATCTGGCGAAACGTGTCCTTCAAATAACGTTCGGTCAAGGAACCATTGTATCCCCGGAAGAGATATCGCGAGCAATTGCACTGAGGGGTGATCTTATTCGCTTTTCAGATGGGACTATGACATCCAAAACAATGTATGAAAAAGAAAGTTTCATATTTAACGCAATGGATCTGTCACGCGGGACAATGTCTCCATTGGTCAGCACCGAAGAGAAGAAAGAAATTTTCAGCAGATTAAAGAGAGATGGAATTGTATTGCGTGAAGCTCAATCTGGTGCATTGGGTGCGCTTCTGAGAACACGCGATCAATTCTATGGTATTCAGGGGTATGCCGGTACCGGGAAAACGTTTTCGGCAGCTCTTCTTCCTCAATTGCTAGGGGAACGGGTTGAGATGGTTGGTCTAGCTCCGACGAATAATGCTGCAGATATTCTTTCCAAAGATATAGCCAATTCAAAAACAATACAATTATTTCTAAAACAAAAGCTCATCCCCACAATCGACAACGTCCAAAGAGTATATGTTGTAGATGAAATGTCCATGGTTAGCTCATCGATGTTTTATGACCTGGTTAAAAAAATTACGTTCGAAGATCCGACCGCAAAAGTTATTTTAATGGGGGATAGAGAACAATACAATTCGGTTGGTGCAGGGAAAGTTTTTGCCGATTTGCAAGATTTCCACAAAATTGAATACTCTGTAATTGACGAAATTGTTCGCCAAGAAAGTGAAATACTAAAAAGTGCAGTTGCAGAAATGGTGTACAAAAAAGATATGCCTGCAGCACTGAAAATTTTGGTGGACAACGATATGTTGGTTGAGGAAGCGGACGAACAGAAGCGGTTTGAAATTTTAGTTAACAGGGCATTGTCCGGACAACTATCCGAAGCAGTTGTCGGTTGTTCTTTAAATAGAGACATAACCAAGATCAATGCGTTATTTCACGAGGAACAAAAAAAGAGAAATGAAATCGAAAACGGGCTTATCTCGGAGATATTAGTCCCGCGCACGATCGACGAAGTCAGCAAACTTATAGGTGAATCATATGAAGTTGGGATGAAGTTGGTCAGGAACCCAGACGGAACAATGTTCACTGTAATCTCATGTCACCCGGATAGCTCAATAGTGATGGTTACGGATGGTGTCGAGAATTTCGAAATTAATCTTAACGATGATAGCCAAAGGTTCAGTTTCTACGATCATCGCGAGGTTGAGTTTTCTATTGGCGAACCCGTAATATTCGGCCGTAAAACAAAAATTGATGGTGTCGAAATCAAGAGCGGTCGGTATGGGAAGATAGTTGGAATTGATCACAACAAAAACACACTTGAAATCAACCTATCAAACGCCAAAGACGAAAAAACCGTATCACTTAATATGAATGAGTATAAATATCTATCTCATGGGTATGCTACAACGCCACAAAAGCTGCAAGGCGCAACCGCAAAAAATAAATTCGCCTTGCTCCATGCTCAGATCACAACGAAAGAGGCGATGTACGTGTCATTAACGCGTGCTAAAGAAAACTTCTTCGCAGTTACCAATAACTTAGACATCCTAAAGATTGCGGCACTTAGAGAGACGATAAAGACATCGATTCACGGAAGAGAAATTAATTACACATACGAACCGGAAGTAAATATCAAGGGAACACAACAACATCTTATAAATGAGTTGAGAGAGAAGGGGACAATAGATTATTTTATTACCTTGGCCGCTGATCAACTAAATAGACAGGTCGCGTTATTTACTGCAGAGGAATTGATCAAAAGAACAATTCAAATCGGAATATCCGAAAAAATTGTTTTGGATCCGACTCAGCTCATCGAAGACATTGAGAAATCAGAGAATATTATCCATTTTGACAAAAAAAATGTTTACGAAAATACGCAGCTCTGTGGCATTAAATATTACGAAATGGAAAAAGAGATTGATCGAACATTGAAGAACGGAATCAATGCGATGAGACCAACCGCGACTATGATTGAAATTGACGAAAAAATTGAGAGGTTAGAACAGACGTTAAAGTTAGATGATAAAGCTCTTACCAAGGGGCAACTTGATGCGCTCAGGTTAATACTTTCTACAAAAGACAAATATAACATTATTCAGGGCAGGGCGGGTGCCGGGAAAACATTTATGGTTGAGAAAGCGAAAGAACTTGCAAAGTCTTTTAATCTTGAATTTGTCGGGCAATCATTTATGGGTGCTGCAGCCGACGAACTGGAAAAAGCGTCCGGCATAAAAAGTTGCACTATTGACTCTTTTCTATTATCCCCGGAACGAGTTTCAAACCCGCTAAAACAATCTGCGTATGTGATTGACGAAGCCGGGATGATGGATGCGCATTTGTTCGCCAAAATTCTTGACCGTGCCGAAAAAGAAAACGCGAAAATATTTTTTATTGGTGATCGTGATCAGTTCCCGGCTGTTGGCCCTGCTGCCATATTCGCTTATGCACAAAGTGTTTTGAAAACTGTAGAGATCAACGAAATAATGAGACAGAAAAATGGGAGTGTAGCACAAAGTATTGTTCAACAATTGGCATTCAATAACGATAGAGAATCGGCCGTTGGAAAAGTGATGGCACTCATGAAACAAAATAATATGCTTGCTTCGACACCAGGTGTAATCGTTCAAAAAGAGGCAATTGTAGAAGGTATGGTTGCTGAGTATCTTAACGGCGATTGGAATAAAAAATTAATGATTTCGTCTACGAATGAGATTCGAAGAAAATTAAACGACCTCGCCCACGACACATTAATGAGTAGAAGCGAAATTAAAGACGAAAAGTCTCTTTCAACATTAAGCGAATGGCGTTTGTCTCCAATAGAAAAACGTTTTGCAAAAAACTATAAAAGCGGATTGATCGTAATGGCAAACAGCCCAAATTTCTTTGAAAAAGGGACTGCCGCATCCGAGAAATGTAAGATCCTCCGAACTGACGAGAAGAACAATATCATAACCGTTGAGCGACCGAGTGGGAAGATAGAGAAGATACTTCTCTCTAAAG
>NZ_JBAQPS010000047.1:0-2892 GCF_049305995.1 Sulfuricurvum sp. | reverse complement strand
TCGTTTGGCAAGCGATTTTAAAAAGTGGATTGATCGCCTAACCAAACCTCTCTCTTCAAATCTATCTCCTCTTCTGAGGAGTTCTTCTTGATATTTTCTTTATCCCTTCTCCCTTTTATTTGAGCTTTTTTTGACCAACTTCGGGGATATGATTACACTTGAAATCTATTCGATACGGAGTTAGTCATGATGTTAGAAATCATAGCAGGTATTACACTTGCTGTTGCATTGCTTTTTTACTTCGTTTATTCCCTTATTAAAATTGAGGAGCTGTAAATGAATGTATTAGATATGGGTTTGTTCGCATTGTTTGCGTTCACAGTAGTGGTTTTCGGATTTTTTCTTGGAAATTATCTCTATAAAATTTTTGATGGCAAAAAAACGTTTCTCGATTCTATAATGAATCCTGTCGAAAATCTCATTTTTCGCATCAGTGGAATCAATACGCAGATATCACAGAGTTTTAAAGAATATACCCTTTCCTTGATGGTATTTAATCTCTTTGGAATATTCATCCTCTTTTTTATCCTTTATTTTCAAAGTGCTATGGGACTTAATCCTCAGAATTTCTCCAATTTGAGTTGGCATTTGGCACTGAACACGGCGATCAGTTTTGTTACTAATACGAACTGGCAAAGCTATGGCGGTGAGAGTACCATGAGCTATTTCTCCCAAATGGTGGGACTAAGTGTCCAAAACTTCCTATCAGCCGCAACGGGTGCAGCCGTCGCAGTGGCATTGATGCGCGGTCTCACTGGTAGAGGGATCGGGAATTTTTATGTCGATACGACCAAAACAACATTGCGTATTTTGTTGCCGATTGCCTTTGTGTATGCGATATTTTTGATGTCTCAGGGTGTGATACAAACCTTTTCTTCCTATGTAGAGCTGACAACGATCGAAGGTGCGAAGCAAACATTGGCAATGGGACCGGTGGCAAGTCAGGAATCGATCAAGATGTTGGGAACCAACGGTGGCGGATTTTTCAATGTTAACAGTGCTCATCCATTTGAGAACCCGAATGAATTGACGAACTTCATCCAAATCTTTTCAATCTTTTTGATCCCTATCGCACTGTTGTTTGCCTACGGTAAATTTGCCGGAAACCGCAGAGAAGGAATTGCAATCTTTGGTGCTATGTCACTCTTGTTTGCGCTGACGCTCGGAGCAACGTACTATACCGAATCCCAAGGGAATGCGATGTTGACGCAGCTCGGTGTCGAAGCGGGTCCTAGTATGGAGGGTAAAGAGGTACGGTTTGCTCTAGGAGCATCAAGCCTATTTGCGACCGTCACGACGGCGGCATCGTGCGGTGCGGTTAATGCAATGCATGATAGTTTCTCACCCCTTGCAGGCGGGGTTTTGATGCTTCAGATGATGGTCGGAGAGGTAATCTTCGGCGGTGTCGGTGCAGGATTTTACGGGATGATGATCTATGCATTGCTCTCCATGTTTATGATCGGTTTGATGGTCGGAAAAACACCGATGTATCTGGGCAAAAAGATCGAGGCGTATGAGATCAAAGCGGTCATCATCGCACTGCTTCTCCCCTCGGCGGCAATTTTGGGCTTTTCAGCGATCGCGGCGAATTGTGCTGATGGATTGGCAGGACTTAATAACGCAGGACCACACGGTTTGAGCGAAATACTCTATGCCTACACCTCGGCGGCGGCAAATAACGGAAGCGCTTTCGCGGGACTCACCGCCAATACACCGTTTTACAATGTGACATTGGCTATCGCTATGTTTATCGGACGCTTTGGGGTTATTATCCCGATGATCGCGATTGCGGCGAGTATGTCGAACAAAAAAACGTATGCCCTCTCATCAGGTTCGGTACGAAGTGACAATATGACATTCACGATCTTTTTAGCCTTTACGGTTCTGATTTTAGGTGCATTGACCTTTTTACCCGCGTTGACGTTTACAGCGATTGCCGAGCATATTTTAATGCAATCTGGCAAGCTGTTTTAAGGAAATAGTATGAAAAAAGCAATTGAAATTAATAATAATGAAATCATTAAAGATGCGATAAAAGAGTCTTTTATCCGTCTCAATCCGAAACATCAGATCAAAAATCCGGTGATCTTTGCCGTGACACTCAGTTCAGCGTTTTGTACCGTTTTATTTTTTGCCGGAAGTTTTGATCCAGCAGATTTTTGGTTTAATCTACAGCTCTTGTTCTGGCTGTGGTTTACTGTTCTTTTCGCCAACTTTGCCGAAGCGTTAGCAGAGGGTCGCGGAAAAGCGCAGGCATCGAGTTTACGTCAAACCCAAAGCAATCTCAAAGCCAATCGTTTGGTTGGGGATAAAACAGAATACATCGATGCATCATTGCTCTTAAAGGGGGATGTTGTCATTGTCAAAGCGGGTGAGTTGATCCCCTCTGATGGTGAAGTGATCGAAGGGGTTGCGAGTGTCAACGAGAGTGCAATTACCGGTGAATCGGCTCCCGTTATCCGTGAGAGTGGCGGAGATCGCAGTTCGGTAACCGGAGGGACAACGGTACTGTCTGATTGGATCAAAATACGGGTAACGGCGGCCAAGGGTGAAAGTTTTCTCGATCAGATGATTTCACTGGTGGAGGGGGCAAAACGTCAAAAAACCCCGAATGAAATCGCCCTCAGCCTGATCCTTATCGGATTTAGTTTGATCTTCTTACTCTCGGTGGCGACGTTGCAACCGTTGGTAGGTTATTTTGATAGTTCTTTTTCACTCCTCGTTCTTGTAGCGTTGTTTGTGTGTTTGATCCCAACTACTATCGGCGGATTACTCAGTGCCATCGGAATCGCGGGGATGGATCGATTGTTACGTAAAAACGTCATCGCCACCAGTGGTAAAGCGGTCGAAACAGCGGGAGATATTTCGGTGTTACTCCTCGACAAAACGGGG